>NZ_JBLWEO010000057.1:0-35078 GCF_048287395.1 Candidatus Electronema sp. PJ
TAAGCCGCCCTGCAAACGCGGCATCCTGATGCTCTCGGTGCTTCGCCACCCAGCCCTTCAAGACTCCAAAGGTGATGCTGAGGCTTCGTTCAACCTCGCGAATACCAACTCCCTCTTCAACAACCATGCGCACGGCTTCTCGCTTGAAATCGGAATCGTACCTGCGATAGTCCATAAACACACCTCCTGTTCCTGTCAGGGTAATTGCTGTGTCCGGTAAAGTGAAGATAGCTCAGGATGATGCAGCACCCGGAAACTTACAGCTGCCAAGGGTTTCAAAGACGGTGAAAGGCCGCCGGGCGGATTTTCAGGCGCAAGAATAATCAGATGGCGCAGGGCATGTCAAGGAATCTTCAGGCGGCGTTTTTTGCTCCATGAACAAAAAAAATGGGGGCTAGAAAAAAGAAAAACGGATCAACACAGACCACGTGTCAATCAATTGAAATTACTGGAGCCGACAGCCGGACTTGAACCGGCGACCTACTGATTACGAATCAGTTGCTCTACCAACTGAGCTATGTCGGCCTGCTTGTTTACTTGCTGTCGAGCTAATCCGACAGGACAGCACAACACTCTGGACTTTATTATGTAGCAGGTTCGTGCTATACTGTCAAGTTTATGAGAACGATTTTTCTGCTGCTGATCGCTCTTTTTCTGCTGGCCTTGGTTGGCTGCCGTGAAGACAGCCCGGCATTGTCTCCCGCCGAAGGAGTGAAGGAAGCTAGCCAGGCTCCGCTGTTGCCTGGCTGCCGGAGCTGTCATGCCGACATCCAATTGGATGTCAGTCATGACTTTGCCTGCACTGAGTGCCATCAAGGAAACAACGAGACCAATGATAAGGAGCTTGCGCATCAGGGTTTAACTGCCCAGCCTGCGGCACCGGAGAATATAGCCGCAGCTTGCGGCAGATGCAGCCGCTGCCATACCGAGCAAGTCGAAGGCTGCGGCCAAGTTGCTACGCATTTCACCTTGGAGAATGAGGTCAATTTGGTGCGTAATCATTTTGGCCTGGAACCGCTCCCAGGTGGAATGAACGCAATCCCTGATCGCAGCGGTCCGCCGCAGAATAAAGAGCAGCTAGTTGATGATCTGCTTCGCCGCCGCTGCCTGCGCTGCCATGTGCAAAGCCCAGGCGACAACTACCCCTCTGTGCAACACGGCAGCGGCTGTGCCGCCTGCCATCTGCGCAAGACTGAGGGGAAGTTGGCAAGCCATATCTTCAAGTTGCCTGTCGAACAACAGTGCTTGAGCTGCCATTACGGCAATCGGGTGGGCAGTGATTTTGTTGGCATGTACGAACACGACTATGGCGCAGACTTTCGCTCGCCCCAAGCCACCACTGCGCTGCATCTCCGCCCCTATGGCATAGAGCAGCACAATCTAGTCCAAGATATCCACCGCCAGCGCGGCCTCACCTGCATCGATTGCCACAGTGGCAAGGAGCTGTTTGGCAAACAACAGAAGATCACCTGCGTAGCGTGCCATGCCCCAGCCGTCGGCAGTGTGCCGCCGTTGAAAAATATCCGCGCTGACAAGGAACAGCTGTTCCTCACCACCAGGCAGGACAGCAAAGAACACCTGATACCCCGACTTCAGCACCCTGCCCATGCCCGTTACGGCGACCGGGTGGACTGCCAAGTTTGTCATGCCCAATGGTCGTTCAATGATCAAACCACCCATCTGCTGCTCAGTTACGCCACAAACACTGAGCCGTGGCAGGCCCTGAAGGTGCAATCCAGCTCAGAAGTGGAAAATTTCCTCACCGGCGAGGCAGACAAGCCGTCAATGACTGACTCCCTTACTGGCCAGAAAAAGCCGGGCATCTGGTATCAAGGCTACAGCCTGCGCCGCTGGGAAAATATCCTTATCCGCCAGGACAAGGACGGTATCCTCAAGGTCTTCCGACCCTTGCTGGACTTGCGGCTCTCGGCAATTGATGCCAACGGCGAAATCATTGCTGGGCTGGACAATATCACCGGCCAAGGCGACGGTTTACTTCCCTATATCCCGCACACCACCGGCCCTGCCGGGTTGTTTTACGAGCAGCGTTTTCTCCCGCTGCTGGATGCGCAGCAGAGCGTCAACCCATAGGCGGTGCTGCTGCTTTGGAGAGCCTAGCGCGACCGCTAGGCCCTGGAATAACACCAGCGGAACTGATCTTGCGGCAAGAAAAAGAAGTTTTGTCGCCAATACTTACCTTGACAGCCAGCTGCTATCAAGGTAAAGAAACTCCTTTCTAGCCGCAGAAAGGAATCCCTCTACTGCGGGGAGATCCCTTTTCTGCAACTTTACCTGCTTGATGGATAAAAAATTATGAAAGTGCTTGTGACAGGCGGTACCGGCTTCACCGGTAAGGCCTTGGTCAAACGGCTGGTCGATGAGGGCCACGAAGTAGTCAGTCTAGATTATCAGGAAGGCCTTAAGACTGAGGAAATCCGCTCCTGGGGGGTAAAAGTAGTGATTGGCAGCGTGACTGACCGCGAGGCAGTGAACCGCTGCATGGAGGGCGTGGAGGTGGTGCAGCATTTGGCTGCGGCTTTCCGCGAGATGGACGTGCCGAACAGCCACTACGACGAGGTAAATGTCGGTGGCACCAAGATTGTCCTGGCTGCGGCCTTTGCCCATAAGATAAAAAAGTTTGTTTACTGCTCCACCTGCGGCGTACACGGCAATGTCGAGCATCCACCTGCGGATGAGAACGCGCCTATTCAGCCTGCGGATTATTATCAGAAGACCAAATACGAGGCCGAGCCGCTTGTCAACGACTATGGCACGCATGGCATGGACACCGTCATCCTTCGCCCGACAGCTATCTACGGTCCTGGCGATCCAGGCCGCTTCCGCATCATCTTTCAAAAGGTGAGCAAAGGCACGTTCCCCATGTTTGGCGATGGTAAAACCTTCTATCATCCGCTTTACATCGACAACCTGCTTGATGCCTTAGTGTTGGCGATGGAGCCGAACAAAGGGCGCGGGCAGGCCTATCTGATTGGCGATGAAGACTACGTATCTATCGAGACGCTAGTGCGGAAGACGGCCCAGGCACTTGGCGTAGAGGTAAAAGTTCCCCATTATCCGGTCTTGCCGCTGGTTATTGCCGGGCATATCTGCGAAACCATCTGCAAGCCGTTCAAGATCGTGCCGCCGATTTTCCCCCGTCGGGTCGATTGGTATCGGCAAAACCGGGCTTTCAACATCAACAAGGCCAAGCGCGAGCTGGGCTATCAGCCCAAAATCGGCCTGGACGAGGGTTTGAAGCGTACCGGCGACTGGTACAAGCAGGAAGGGTATATTTAGGAGGGAAAAAACCGGCCTGTTTGTTTGCACAGGCCGGAAAAGCTGCGGAGAATTTCAGAATGCCGCATAGGAGTACAGCGCATTGGCAGCGGACTGTTGGGCGCATGAGCTGACGAAATAATCCATGCCCATTTTCATGCAGCTTTCCATCAAGCCGGGATGCCCGGCGCAGATGGAGCAGTAAGAGGTTATACAGGCTGGAACGTGCATGGACATCTCGCAGCTTATGCCGCGCTGCCAGGAGTCATTGAGGATATTCTGAACATACATCTCAATGTCCTGTCGGTTGTCGCATCCACAATGCTCAAATGTTCCTTGAACTGCTGGCTGCCAGAATAAAAACGGCTGCTGTCGTCATTAAAAAGAGTTCCTTTGCCGAAAAAGTTCCGATAGCCTTCATTTGCTCATCTCCTTGCGGGCCAGAGTCCGCTTTTTTCTACCTCATGCCATCTTCATCTGTTGCTCGATGAAGATTTTTCCTCTTTATATACTTAATATAAACTGCCGGGCATGAACAGAAGATGAAAATCAAAGAGTTTTTCAGGTGTGTTTTCTTTCCGCAGAATTGATATAGAACTCAGGGCGTTCGGCAGCCGATTGAAATGCGCGGCTGAGGTGACTCAACTCAGTTCAGCCCGCTGTTTGAGCTATCCAAGCGAATTGCAAAGAAGTTTTGCTCGGTCAAACTCCTGGGCAGCCAAGCCAAACTCGAGCCTGTTCTACCCATACAGAATTCCTTGCCTTGTCTCAAGCACTCTCCTTAGTACCTCTTCGTAAATATTTCTTGGCAATTTCTTTGAGCCTGAATTTGCCATCAGTAAGCCCATAATACAGAGCACCTTGAAAAGAATTATTTGCTAAAAGGAGCGTCTGGGTTCTTTTTATGGTCTTGGTCCATCTTGATTTATAGTCTTCGCCTCCTCGCAAATAATGAAATTCACTTAAGCCTCTTTCTATGCTATCTCTAATGGCATAGCCCAATAAAACCGTACCCAGGCCCCGCTTATGCCATTCTGGATTAAAACCAGTTTGGTAAAAGAATAATTTATTTTTATATTCAAAGGTATAAAGACAGGCAACCGCTTCTTTCTCGTCATTGAAGAAGTAAAATTTTACCCTTTGTTTCGGTAAAAAATTTGTAGCTATATCATAATGAAAATCCCTCATCTTACTCCCGCTGAAACAGCTTGAAGCTGTTTCTCCTCGTTTCGCTTTAAATCGGCTATTATGCAGTTTTAATAGTTTGTCTATATTTTCTTTGACCTGCCCTTCCTCCCTATCAATCAAAAATTCTAATTGATATTTCTTTTCCAGCTGATTAGTGCGCCACCTCAAAACTGTTCGCATCTTTGAGCTGAGTGATTTCAAGAATACTTCATAATCATTTGGCAGTTTGATGTATGGACACGCCTGCGCTTTGCATTCAAACAACTTATAGTTGCTACCAATGTTCTGCTTCAACAGAGAAATCGTACTAGAATTTTCTTCTATATCTCCGAGTTCAACAACATCCCACTTCTGGGAATTATCAAATAAATATTTGCAAATACATTGCATGGCTTCTGTTTCTCGTCCAGGAGTAAGGATACAGTCTAAAAAATCAGAAGCAACTGCATCTGTACCGAGAAACTTTATTTTCTTAACCGGAAAAAGATAAAACAATCTTACCTTCTCAAGACAAAAAGGGGCTATTCCTAGCAACTGATCGCTGGTTTCATCCTTAAGCAATAAGATGAACAGCTCCTTGCCTTCAGCAAAATGGAGCCACCAGTAATACAACCACTCCCAAGTCAAGAAAACACTGCTGCTCTCCGACTTGTCTAGGAGATCATCCCACGGCTCTTTTAATTCTTTAAAGATATTTACATCCTGAACAACTTCTATCTTCATTTTTGCCCCCTTAGGCAGATAGCCAAGTTACATCCACAAAATAACGGCCAGCCCAAGCAGGACGCAGTAGCCGGTGAACAGGTGCAGAGAGTGCTTGCTCAGGTAGGCAATCAGCCAACGAATGGCGATATAGCCGGAAATCATGGCGGTCAGGAAGCCGACCAGCAAGGGTAGGAGGAAATCAGACGCGGCAGGCAACGCCAACAAGTCTTTAACCGCCAAAACCCCGGCTCCAACCATGACGGGCACGGACATGAGGAAGGAAAAACGGGCAGCAGCGGGCCGGTCGAAATGTCTAGTCATGCCGCCAGCCAACGTTGCCCCAGAGCGAGACAGCCCAGGCAACAGGGCAATCACCTGAAAGAAGCCAATCCAGAGGCTGTCTTGCCAAGTTATCTCTTGCAGGCTGCGGCAACGCTTGCCTGCTTTCTCCGCAATGATCAGCAGCAGGGCGGTGCCAAGGAGAAAGACCCCGGTCATTTTTGGACTGGCAAAAGCCTGCTCTACCACGTCTTTGCCAAGTAGCCCGAACACGGCGGCAGGAATGGTGGCCAGAATTAAATACCAGCCCATTCGGGCATCTGCCTCGGCAAACGGCTGTCGTTGGAAAAGACCGAGGAAAAAGGCGCGGGCAATGGCAATCAAGTCCTGGCGATAATAGACCAAAACCGCTACTAAGGTGCCCATCTGCACGAGAACATCGAAAATAAAGCCTTGCTCATGCGGAAACTTCCAGCCAAGCAGGTGCGGTACCAAGACTAAATGGCCGGAACTGGATACTGGGATGAATTCGGTCAGTCCTTGGACTAAGCCAAGGACAGCTGCTTGCAATAAGGTCATGGTTTCTTTGACAGAGAGCTTGAGATCGTCAGGTTAATCAATACAGAGGTGCTTGGCCTGGTTTTTGGCGCAAAAAGAAACGAGTCTGCCTCGTTTGCCAAGGAGTTTGGCTTGGCCACAAAGGAGTTGTAGTCGGCAACAAAGGAGTTCGGCCAGACTCCTTTTTTGCCGACTTCAACTCCTTTCCAAGTCGGTAAAACTCCTTTCTGGCCGAGCCAAACTCCTTGGGAAGCGAGCAAAAAAGGAAGAGAAACAGGCGTTACACCGTTGCGCAGGAGAGCGTGAGCAGCTGAATTTACCTCGTGTTGAACAGGCTTTAAGCAAATTTGTCCGCAGCGAGGCAGCAGCGGCCTTTGCCGAGCCGCTTGGCCAGATACATGGCACTGTCAGCGCAATCAAGCAGGGTTTCTGCGTCTGTGCCGTGTTCGGGATAGACGGCAATGCCGATGCTGGTGCGTAAACCTTGGCCATCAGGGAGGCAATCGAGTTCGCCCAGGGCAAGCAGGATCCGCTCGGCAATGGTTGCGGCCTGGCCAACGGAAACAATGTCCTCCAAAATGGCGCAAAACTCATCGCCACCGAGTCGGGCGGCAGTGTCTTCGAGACGCAGGTTGACCTTTATTTTTTCTGCGACCAGCTGGAGAAAATGATCTCCGGCCAAATGGCCAAGGTTGTCGTTGACCAGCTTGAAATTGTCCAAATCCAGATACAGCAGGGCCACTTGACTCTTTTTGCGCCGGGCACGGGCGAGTGCCCCGCGCAAGCGTTCGTCAAACATAGCCCGATTGGGCAGATTGGTCAGCGGGTCGTGCATGGCCTGGTAGCGCAGGATTTCTTCTGCTTTCTTCCGCTCGCTGATATCGGCAAACAGGGCAACATGATTGACGATCTTGCCGTCTTTACTGCGAATCACGGAGAGTGAGAGCCAGACCGGATAGATTTCACCATTGCGCCGACGGTTCCAAATTTCGCCCTGCCAGCGGCCTGTGCGCAATAATTCGTCCCACATCTGCTGGTAGAAGTCTTGATCGTGGCGGTCAGACTGTTGGAACGAGGGCTGCTGGCCAATAACTTCCTTGCTCTGCCAGCCAGTAATGGCGGTAAAGGCTGGATTGACCATGATGATCAGGTTATCCGCGTCCGTGATCAGCATTCCCTCGGAGCTGGTCTCAAAAACCGTGTGGGCAAGCTGAAGCCGGTACTCGGCCTCTTTTTGGCCCGTCAAATCACTGATCACGCAGACAAAGCCATTGCATTGGCCCTCGCTGTCTCGCTGTGGACTGAGCCAGTGGCCGCCAGGAAAGCAGGAGCCATCCTTGCGCCGAAACTGCTTGTCTGCGTAATGCTGATCCAGTTCGCCGCTGCGTAAGCGGGCAACCATTTCTTGGGTCGGCGGGATAAAATCTGGGTGGAGGATATCCCAAAGCCGCATCTGCCTGAACTCTTCTGGGCTGTAGCCGAAAATCTGGGCATACATGCCATTGACTTTCTGGTAGTTGCAATCGAGGTCCATCACGCCGATGCAGACTCCAGCGTTGTTCAACACGGCCTCAGCCCGGGCCTCACTGGAGAGCAGGGCCGCATGGGTGCGTTCAAGGTCGTGGATCTTCTCGTTGAGCTGGTGGTTGCGGTTGGCTAGCTCGAGCTGGGTCTTCCGCAGTTTGATGTGGGTGGAGACTCTGGCGATTAACTCGGATGGCTCATAGGGCTTGCTGAGAAAATCCAAGCCGCCTGCCTTGAAACCCCGGATGCGGTTGGCCACATCGCGCATGGCCGTGAGGAAAAGCACCGGGATGTCGGCGAGCTGCGGGTTACTTTTGAGCTGAGCGCAGACCTCAAAGCCGTCCAGTTCTGGCATACTGATGTCCAGCAGGATGACATCCGGTGGCCTGCGCCGACATTGCTCCAACACCTTGGTTGGATTGGTCAGAGCCAAAGAACGATAGCCGTGGCCTCGGAGAATAGCCTCTAAGAGGCGAAGATCACTGTGTCGGTCATCGACAATCAGGATGTAAGAGGAAAAGGCCTCTTCTGGGCCTTGCTCAGGAATTGCCAATGGTCTCATCCTTACGAGTCATGGCCTCCATAATAAGGCCCATGAGACTTGATTGAATGCGCTTTTTTACTTTCTTATTGACCGGAATGTCGGTGAAGCGAATGCTTGCCCCTTCTACAGCGATCAGGGCATAGGCTGCATCTTCACCGGTCAGCCCCTGAAAGGCGGCATCAAAGACCTCGCCGTTCTCAATGTAGAAAAAGCCCTTGTCTTGATTAGGGGCCGTGATCTCCAGCAGGCAAGTCTTCTGTTCTAAGGCGATCATCTGGAGAAAATTGGCCACAGAAATGCCCTTGAGCATCCCGTCAGCCGCTTTGGGCTTGGTTAAGGCGGTCTGAATCGCCTCAACCAGCTTGTTGATCGTGAAGGGCTTCTTCAACAGCAACTGGCCAGTCTGGGCAAACTGCTTCTCAATGTCTGGCGTGGAGTGGGCCGTCATGATCACGCAGGGCGTTTTCGGAAAAGCGTCGTTGAGATAGGCCAAAAGCGTCAGGCCGTCGATTTTCGGCATTTGCAGGTCGGTGATAATTAAATCAACCGGCTTGCGATTGAGCACGCCAATGGCCTCTTCGCCGTTGTTGGAAAGAATGATCTCAAAATCCTGCTGGTATTTCTTGAGACTGATCCCCAGTAGTCGCTGAAAACCGAGGTCATCGTCCACTATAAGCACATTTTTCATGTTTCAAGCTGCCGAAAGAGTTAGTCAAAAAAAAGGCGCGGTTCAGTCGTCCTTGCCCCGCTGCTCAAAATCGAGCAGCGAGCAGACCATCTGATCCAGCTGCTCTGCTGCTTTGATCACAGGACGGCCTATCGTCTCAAATTCTTTATTGTTGCGCAACATACTGCCAATAGCATCGATCCCAAAGAGAATGGTCGCGAGGTTTTCTTTGATGGCCTGCCGGTTCCGGTCAATGAAATTGTTAATGGCTGACTCAGCAGCCTGGCAGAGCTGGGTCGGCAGTTCCCGATCTTCCAGCAGGATATGGGCTGCGCCTTCTGGCTCGCCGTCTTCGTCAAAAAGGGGCAGATGAATACATCTTGGCAGCTGTTTAGCTGCACCAGGTAGGCAGTCGTCGCAAGCTGTACCGCTGTGGCTGAGGATTTCCGAGCTGCTCATGCCCACCATTTTCGCGAGCGGTAGGCCGCACATCTCAACCGCAGCCTGGTTGGCCCAGGATATCCGATGACTCATGTCCTCAACCAAGATTTTTTCCGGCAAACTGTCGAGGATAGCGGTCAGACCGCTGTTCTCTCGCCGTAGCCGCTCCTGCTCGCTTTCTACCTCCATGCTGTTCTGCTGGAGGGACTGGATCATACTCTCAGCCTGCTTCTTCTGCTGATCAAGCAGCTGCCTGATCCTGAGCTGCACCATGATGCGGGCGTTCAGAATCTGGAGATTGATCGGCTTGCTGATGTAATCAACCGCGCCAAGGCTGAAGCCACGGCACTCATCGTCCTCGCGGTCGCGGGCACTGACAAAGATAACCGCTATTTTGCGGGTGACAGGATTTTCCTTGAGCCGCTTACAGACTTCATAGCCGTCCATGCCCGGCATATTGAGATCGAGCAGAATCAGATCTGGCTGCCGCTCTGCTGCTAAGTCCAGGCCGTGGATACCGGTGGAGGCAATAGAGACCGTGTATTCTTTCTCCAGCGTCTTCTTCATCAGCTGAAGATGAAACACGTCATCATCAATGAAGAGCAGATGATAATGCAGGGTGTTGATGGTTTGTGCAGGGCATTTATGCGGAATGATAGTCTCCTTGGACATGACATTACCGCAGAACTGGCAGACAATAGGCTGGCTGCCGATGTTCTCCAACAGCTCGTCTTTGACGTTATTGCGGCCCCCGCACTCCTCACAGAAGATCACTTTCATATCCGTTTCAGCTCCCGGCTTGGCTTAGACGGAGTACTAATAGAGGCTGCAGTCCTGCTTCCAGTCGGTCAAGCAGCCCGCTGTAGTCCGCCTCTTCGCCGCTCTTGCCCTTCAGCTCAATCTGGCGGGCCAAATCGGCCTCCTCCTTGAGGCCGATGCCAAGCAGTACGCCCTTGGCTTTGTGGCCTGTAGCAGAGAGTGTATCCAGATCACCTGCGGCCAAAGCCTCCTTAGCCTGGGCTAGGGTCTCGCTGATTGAGCTGGCAGAAATCTGCATCATCTGCTCCACTTGTTCTGGGTCCAGACTGTATATATTTTTGAGATGTTCGGCAACCTCAGCCAACAGCCCGCCCAGCTTTTTTTCTTCCGTGTCTGCCATTGCAGTCTCCTCAGCTTGTGATTGTTCTGTCATGCAACTACAGCTCTCTGCTGACAGCTGCCGTTGCTGTTTTCGCAAGCAGCACCGCCGGAAAGCCCGGTAAATATCCTCGGTGCTGAAGGGCTTGACCGCATAGGCATCCATGCCGGTCTGGAGGCAGCGCTGCTCGTCCACCTTGAAATTATTCGCGGTCAGGGCCACTATCGGCAAATGCCCGCCTTTGAGCTGGCTGCGCAGCGCGGCGCAGAACTCATCTGGCATTTCCGGTGTGTTCAGGCAGCAGCTCTCCTTCTCCTGCTCGCAGGCTCGAATGATTTTTGTGACCGTCAGGCCGTCCATGACCGGCATCTGCACGTCCATGAGCACTGCGTCAAAATCCTGTTTCAGCAACAGCCTGAGAGCCTCCTTGCCGTTGCAGGCCTCAGCGATTTCGTGGTTATCCCGCTGAAGCATGGCCTTGGCAAGAAAACGGTTAGACTCATTATCATCGACCACCAGAATCCGCAGTTTTTCAGGGGTGCTCACCAAGCCATTCAGTTTTATTTCCTCCTCCTGCGATATCTCCTTGAACCAGACTGTGAAGGTAAAGGTGCTGCCCTGATGCAGCTCGCTCTGTGCACTGATCCTGCCACCCATCAGCTCGCAGAGCTGGCTACAAATGGTTAACCCCAGGCCGATGCCAGAGAAATCTCTGCGCAAGCT
This sequence comes from Candidatus Electronema sp. PJ, assembly GCF_048287395.1. Taxonomy (NCBI): domain Bacteria; kingdom Pseudomonadati; phylum Thermodesulfobacteriota; class Desulfobulbia; order Desulfobulbales; family Desulfobulbaceae; genus Candidatus Electronema; species Candidatus Electronema sp. PJ. The sequence goes on from NZ_JBLWEO010000057.1 coordinate 11,044, forward strand.
GGTGTCGGCTTGGACAAATCGTTCAAAGATGTCGTTCAGCTTATCCGGGGGGATGCCAATGCCCTGATCATGAACCTGGAACACCAGCAGGAACTGCCCCTCCCTGCGTTCCTCCACTGCAACCCGGACGGAGATGCCTCCTTTTTCGCTGAATTTTATGCTGTTCTTAAGCAGATTAACAAGAATCTGCCGCAAACGCAACGCATCTCCTTCGACAAAGCGCGGAACCTCTGGCGCGATATCCCAGCTCAGGCTCAGACGTTTCTCCTCTGCCGGGTAGCGGACAGTCTGGACTGCCTCGCTCACTGTCCGCTCCAGATCAAAGGGCGCAGGCTCAAGCTGCAGCTTGCCAGACTCGATCCGGGAAAAATCGAGGATGTCATTCAGCAAACCCATTAGCCAGTCTGCTGCGTTCTTCACCCTGCTGATATATCCCTGCTGACGCTCGTTCAGGCCACTTTCCAAGGCCAGCAGGCTCATGCCGATGATAGCGTTCATCGGTGTGCGGATTTCGTGGCTGATGTTGGCTAAGAAATCATTCTTGGCCTGATTGGCCTGTTCAGCCCGCTCTTTGGCGAGTTGCAGCTGCCGCTCTTCCTCCTTCTGGCGACTGATGTCCTTGGTCAGCCAGACCGCGCCCTGATCGGGCATCCCTGGATCAATTATCTTGCCAGTCAGCGAGCACCAGAACAAGCTGCCATCCTTACGCCGCATGAGCTGATCAGCATGGAAGACCTGATCTTGGCCAAACGCCTCTTCGGCCTGACGAACGGTGTTCTGATGCGCCTCTTCATTTTCAAAAATTAACGAGGCAGGCAGTTCAGCGACTTCCTCCCAGCTTGTGTAACCAAACATCTCTGCTGCTGCCCGGCTGGCCCAGGCAAAGCGGTGCTCTACCACATGGGCAATACCGATGGCCGCGTGCTCCACCATCAGCTCTAGTTTAGCCAGCTGGGCCTTGAACTTCCTCTCCAACTCCAGCCGCTGGGTAATGTCATTCTTGATCGCAAGATAATAGGCGATCCGGCCTTTGTCATCATATAACGGACAGACTGTCTGGCCTTCCCAGTAGGTGCTGCCGTCCTTTTTCCAGCCCCGGAGCACCCCTTTCCAGGTACCTCCGTTACTGATCTGCCGCCAGATTTCTCGCCCAGCTGCGGTATAGGTTTCCTCGCCAGTAAGGATGCCAGGATCAGTGCCGCAGACTTCCTCCTGGCTCCAGCCGGTTAGCTCGACGAAAGCTGAATTGACATAGACAATTCTGGCCTGTTTGTCTGTGATGACAATCGCGCTGGTACTTTGCTCTACAGCCTGAGAGAAGAGGAAAAGCTGTTCCTGCTCCTTTTTGCGCTCGGAAATGTCGGCGAAAAAGGAGAAACAGATTTGCTTGCCGCTGCCTGGAACCACGATGCAGGAGGAGTTGATTAGGACATCAGCAGCCTGCCCACCACGCAGCCGCAGCCTGCCCTCGTAAGAGATGTCTGAAAGTCGTTGCTCCTCTGCTCTGTCGTCCTCCTCCTGCGGGATGAGAAATTCCTCTGGGCAGTGGCCGATAATCTCGCCTGCATCCAGCCCCAGCAGGCGACAGAGGCTCTGATTAACCTCCAGAATGACCCCGGAGGAGAAGTCATTCAGCCAGAAGCCCTGCGGATTGCGGTTGATGATAGTCTCGTATTTCTCTTTTTCGACAATTCGTTGCTCGGCCTCTCTCTTCAGGGTTTCAGCAGCCAGCAGCACCTGCCGGTGTCGCCGGTTGACCATCCAGAGCAGGCCGAGCATAACGCAGAGCATTCCAGCCAGCATCAACAAATAGCCAGAGTAGTCTGACGAGGCCGGATGATAATTGCGGTGAAACCAGGTCCGGTTGATGACATGAATGAGAAACAGGCTTCTGTTGACAATGGGCTGCAGGAAAAGATAGTATTCGGTTCCAGCGGTGTTTTTAAGCTGGAGAAAGCCGTTAGTGATCAGTGCTTCCTTGTTGTAGCCGGGAAAATTCAGCGACTGAATGGCTGACTGGGGCGGCAAATTTTCCGGCAGAAAACCCGTTGGGATTGGCTGGAGCGAAACTAAGGTGCTCTCTGTGGTGTTGAGCAGAATGTTGCTGTCTGTGCTGAGGCCAATGCGGACATCTGAGGGTTCTGGTGCCCCGTCAGTGAATGGGGCGGTGAAGGAATGGAGATGAAAGAAATTTGGCCTGATCTCCAGCACAGCCACGCCGATTCGCAGATTGCCGTTCTTGATCGCCTGGGCGTAATACAGGCCTGTGCGGCCTGAAGCCACGGTCATCATGGCGTAGAGACCGCTGCCAGTCTTGAGGGTATTGCGGACGTAGTCAATCTCTCGGTAGTTTTTGCCTACTCGCTCCTTGCGGCTGGAATACAGACAGGAGCCGTCCAGGCTGACTAAAAAGACTGAGGAGACATTCTCGATGGCAGCAATGGCCTCTAAATTCCGCTCGACCATACTGACAGCTATATCCGTTGCCTCCTCGCCATTGAGGTGCCTGTCCAGGGAATTAATGACAACGGGATTTTTAGCCAACAGATTGGAGATGCTGACGAGCTGGTAGTAGGTCTGGCGGAGTGCCTCGCTCTCTTGCGCAAGAGAATATCTGTAAATTTTCACATCTTGCGCAAGGTGCTGTCGGTGATTGTAAACGACAAACAGCCCCCCTAGGAGGACCAGTCCGACCAGACCTGCCGCCATCACGACGTAGCCAATAAATAGTGTACGGTTTTTTTTCATGCTGGCGTATGGCCCGGCAGGTGCGTTCCCTGCTTCAATGACCGGAACCCGGGAACAAAACAGCTCTCCTTTCCGCCGCCGAAAAGCACGGTGGTATCTGTTGACTGTACATTGTACCTCTTTCTTGTAAAGAAAAAAGTGCTGGCTAGAGTTTTCTTGGTACTGCGTTTAGACTCCAGTTTGCCACGCCTGTTCGTACAGGGCAATGACTTCCTCTAAGGTTGGCTTGCGTGGATTGTTGGCCACAGGCCTGGCTACCGTCAGGGCGATCTTGGCCATCTCCGGGATTTTCTCTGCCGGGATATCCAACTCCTTCAGCGTGGCCGGAATACCCACGTCAGCATTGAGATCAAAGAGGGCAGCCACGCAGAGCTGGGCTGCTTCGCGCAAGGACAACCCGTCGGTGTTCTGGCCAAGCACTTCAGCCAAGGTCGCAAATTTTTGCAGATTGCCAGTCAGGTTATATTCCACCACGTAAGGCAGCAGCACCGCGTTGGCCAGGCCATGCGGGATGCCGAACATGCCGCCGAGTGGATAGGCCATTGCATGAACTAAGCCTACGCCCGCTGTTGCCAAGGCTTTGCCGCCTAAAAGCGACCCCATCAGCATGGCAGACCGCGCGGCTAGATTGCCACCGTGGGCGCAGGCGGCTGGCAGGTTCTCAGCAATCAAACGGATCGCCTCCAACGAGTACATCTCCGAGATCAGATGCGCTTGCGTCGAGGTGTACGCCTCTAGCGCGTGGGTGAGCGCGTCTATGCCGGTGTAAGCCGTGACTTTGGGCGGCAAACTGAGGGTCAGTTCCGGGTCAAGAATGGTTGCGTCTGGGTAGAGTGGGTCGCCGTTCATGCCGCCTTTGGAGCCAGTCTCCTCGTTGATGAATACAGCGGTGAACGTCACTTCTGCGCCTGTGCCCGCAGAGGTTGGCACCATGATTTTGGGCACGCCAGCTTGCTTGATCTTGCCCAAGCCCAGATAATCAGCGGCCTTGCCGCCGTTGGTCAGGAGTATGGCCACTGCCTTGGCCACGTCCATCGCCGAACCACCGCCTGCACCGACCACGCAGTCGCAGCCATTTTCCTTGGCAAGGGCGTAGGCGCAATCAGCGAGCTTTAAGCCCGGCTCTGGATCAACCTGATCATAGACGACAAAGGGAATGCCCTCCTGCTCCAGCGATGCGGTCAGCTTGGGCAGCATTCCTGCCTTGACCAAGCCGGGATCAACCACCAGCAACACCTTGCTGCCCTTGAAATCTTTGACGGTTGCGCCGAGTTCTTTGACGGCTCCCGCCCCAAAGCGGATGCGCGTGGGCTGGGTAACGGTGAATGATTGGGTGTGAATCATGATAGGTTCCTTGAATATGGGTGACGCAAATGCGTTGTAAATTCTGCTTAGAAAAGAATCTGTTCCTGCTCGCTTGCACAGCGGTTTGGCCGAGTAACCAAGGAGTTTGGCTAAACCGAACTCCTCTTCTGCCGAGTAAAACTCCTTTGCGGCTCGGCAGCAACTCTTTCTTGTCGAGTAACAACTCTTTGTGGCTTAACCAGAACCTTTTGTTGCCAAGCAAGAGAAGGTTCTAGCTCGACAGAAGAAGGTTCTTGCTTAACCACAACTCTCTGTTGCTCGGCCACAACTCTTTGCGGCTTAACTGGAACCTTTTGTTGCCGAGCAAGAAAAGGTTTTAGCTCGGCAAGAGAAGGTTATTGCTTAACAACAACTCTTTGTTACTCGGCCACAACTCTTTGTGAGCGAGCCAAAGTTCTTGCCAAGCGAGCAGGAATCTTTCCTGGCCTATTTATACACCAAATCTCAAGACTCTGCTGGGAGAAGAAAGCGTTTTTCAAGGAAATCAACCAGGCTGCTGCTCTCGTGCAGGCCGAAGCTGTTCTCTTCAAGTAGGCCGCAATCCGAGGCCACCGCGATCACGCCGTTTACTTGTCCGCGCAAACGCGGGCCAGGTCCCCGCACGACTTCTATTTTCGGCACCGCTTCGGCTTCTTTGAAGCCCTCACCGATGACAATGTCCATATCAGCAAAAAAACGCTGAGCAATAGCGGCTAAATCCTTGGCTTGATCGTGCACCGTGAGGCAGAGCTGGTCTGGGGCGACCAAGGCTACGGCATCTGCGCCTGCTTGCCGGTGTATGGCCGTGTCTGTACCTTCTTGATCAGGAAACAGGCCGCTGTCTTTCGTCGATTTAACCACTGCTACGCGATAGCCACGCTCTTTAAGCTGGCGAACAACTTGGGCAACCAGGGTAGTTTTACCACAACTGTGCCAGCCAATAAAGGTAACGATTGCCAAACTCATGCTGTCAACTCCTCAGATTCATGCCGTCAACTCCTTCAAGGCATGAGCGAGCTGGATAACCATTTCTTGGTGCTTGGCTTCAATCTGTTTGGGTAACTCTTTCTCCAAAGCCAGGGCGATTTCCGCCAAAGACTCCTGGCCAAGATTGAGCAGGCTGCCCTTCAGGGCATGAGCCTGGCGGCCTGCCTCTGTGCCTTGGCCCTTTTCCAAGAGCTGGTGGAGATTATCGAGATTTTCCTTGAGCGAATCAGCGTAGGCGGCCAGCACCTCTTCTGCATCGGCCTGCTCCAGCTCAAATTGCTTCATAATATGCTGTTTGACCGCTGTCAACGAGACTACTGCCATTTCTTCTTGGGGCTGTATTACTGGTGCTTCGGGTTGCTCTCCCAAAGGAGCCGGTGAGCCTTGATCAAACTGCTGCAAGACCCGCAGCATGGAGATTTTTTTGTAGGGCTTACTCAGGTACTCGTCCATGCCAGCGTCTAAACACTGCTGGCGGTCTTCTTGCAGGGCGTTGGCAGTCACGGCAATGATGTGCAAATGCCCACCCAGCAGCCGCTCACGCAGTCGTTCGGTGATTTCCGCCAATTCTGGCGGCAAGTCAGTCGGTAGGCCCTGCTCAATTTTGCGGATATGCCGGGTTGCCGTGAGGCCATCCATCACTGGCATCTGCATATCCATGAAGATTAGGTCGTAACAGTGCTTGCTCAAGCAGACCAGTGCCTCTGCGCCGCTGCTGGCCACGGTAACCTGATGGCCTTGCTTGACCAGAAGAATGACCGCCAGTTGCTGATTGGCTGGATTGTCCTCAACCAAGAGAATATCCAGCTGCCTAGCCATCGGATTGACCTTTTCCTCCTGTCGCCGCATGTCTGCTGCGGCCTTTGCCCCGCCGTTTTCGAGGAGCAGGGAAAAGGAAAAGGTGCTGCCCTTGCCCAGCTCGCTTTCTAGCTCGATTTTACTGCCCATCATCTTGAGCAGACGACTGCTGATCGACAAACCAAGGCCGGTACCGCCGTAATCACGGGTGATTGAGCTGTCTGCCTGCGTGAAATCAGCGAAAATCTTCTCCTGTTGTTCCTTGGCAATGCCGATGCCTGTGTCGATAATCCTGAAATCTGCCGCGCAAAAGCCTGCCGCTGCCGTAGGTTGGACCTCAATTTCCAAGGCTACATGTCCTTTGCGGGTGAATTTAATGGCGTTGCCAACCAGATTGAGCAGTACCTGCCGGATGCGCAAGGAATCGCCCAACAGCGAGCAGGTACCCTTATCCTTTAGGGTTAGCCGTAGCTCAATGCCCTTCTGCTCGGCCAAAATCTTGAGCGTGGCAATGATCTCCTCGGCCAGATGGCGGATGCTGAAGGGATGACTATCTAACTCCAGCCGTCCCGCCTCAATCTTGGAGAAATCGAGGATGTCGTTGATCAGTGAAAGCAGCACTGAGGCCGAGCTGTTAACGTTTTCCAGATAGCCCCGCTGCTCGGTCGGCAGGGCTGTGTCCAAGAGCAGCTCGGTCATGCCGATGATTGAGTTCATCGGCGTGCGGATCTCGTGACTCATGTTGGCAAGGAACTCGCTTTTGGCCTTGTTGGCCGCATCTGCCTGCTGCCGAGCCTTTTTCAGGTCGGTGATGTTCTCCTTGGTGACGACAAAGTGGGTAATCTCGTTCTGCTCATTGCGGATCGGCGAGACCACTACGTTTTCCTCGTAGAGATCTCCATTCTTTTTCCGGTTGACCAGTTCACCAGTCCACTCCTGCCCGGCTAAGGCGGCGGTGCGCATGGATTCATACGCCGCCGCTGCGTTTTCGTCTGGCGAGAGCATGGCCAGGCTCCGGCCAATGACCTCTCCGGCCTGGTAGCCAGTCAGTTTGATAAAGGTGCGATTCACATATTCAATGACCCCTTCGGTGTCAGTGATCACCACGGAGTTTGAGCTTTGCTCCACTGCCTGACTGAGGCGCTGGATTTTTTCAAACATCTCGTTCTGGCTGCTCATATCCTCAAAGAGAAGCAGCTCCCGCCGCGTCTCTTGCTGTTCATCGTCAATGGCAACTCGCCGCACTTTACACCAGAAGGGTTGAGCTTCCTCGCCGTCTGCCCCGGCTTTTCTGGTCATGAAGTACATCCTACCACTGCCGTCCCAGCATTCGGCCTCTTTGCCCGCAAAGACCGAGCCGTAGAAGGCAGGCCAGGCACTCTCCCTGATCTCCGCAAAAGGACAGCCGAACATGTTCTCAAAGGTGGTGTTGATCCGCACGATACGACCATCTTGGAGCAAGATCATCCCCAGCATGGTGTTGTCGATGATCACTTGTAGCTCGGCCAGGGCAGCATGGAGCCGTTCGTCCATTTCCTTGGCCTTACTGATATCCTGAGCCATGAGCATTAAGCCGGTCACTGTCTGGCTGCCATCTTCCTGGCGTGCCCGGATCGGCGAAAGATAGATCTCAATGGTCTGCCTGTATTTGCCCCTCGTTGGATCATGGCCAGAGTTTTTGGCCAGATCATAGGTGGTCATATCTGCCGTGCTGATGGTGAAGGTGTGCGCCCCCTTATCTAATGCCTTGGCAATCAGCTCGTTGAACTGGCCCTCTTGATCTTTGATGTGGGCCTTGAAACCGGTTACTTTTTTGCCGATCACCTCCTCGGCTTTATAGCCGAACAGCCGCTCTGCCACGGGGTTGAAATAGGTGACTTTCAAATCCATATCCGTAGCCGCGATAGCCATGATCTGGGAGGAGCGGAGCAGATTGTCGATAAAAATATTCTGTTGCTGTAACTCCTTGGTCTTGGCCTCCACCCGGTCGAGCAGCTCCTCGTCCTTTTTTTGGATCATGTCCAGCATGGTATTGAACTGGATGATCAGAGGCGTGAATTCATTGTTCACGCTGGCATCAATCCGGTCGCTGAGATTGCCCTCGCTGATCTTGCGCACCAACCGCTGAAGGTCGTTGATCGGATTCAGCACCGAACCAGTGATGAAAAAGACTAAGATCAGGGAAGAACAAAAGCCGACAAAAAAGAGAATGAGGAAATGCTGGCTGAACTCCTCGCGTGTCGCCAGAATCAGCTTGGAGGGATGAGAGATGACAAGAAAATTGGGCGTGCTATTCTTCATGAAAGGGATATACTTGGTCTTGATGTACATCTTCTCCTTAAAAAAGGAGCTTTCGTAGAGTATATCCAGCGCACCAGGTAACAGGGCTGAGGAACTGTAGGCCTTGTAATCTTGCGGATTCTGGCCGTAACTTTCAGTGGGCTGGGTAGTGGCCAGTACGGTGTTGTCGCTGACCAAGCTGATACCTATGCGGCGGTGCACTGGCATCCGGCTGAGAAAGGCACTGTCAAGTACATAGCCGCTCAGGACAAAGAGCTTTTGCTCTGAGCCAGACACCGCAGACACAGGCATCCCAGCAACCAAGAAGAATTTTTTCTGCTCTGCCTTGGCAGCCAGCAGGATCAGGCTGAACGGTTCAGATTGGGTTATCTTTTCGCGGATAGCGGGCTGGGCAGAGAGAATCTCCGCATCAACCCGGTTCTGCTCGGAAACAGCGATCACTTCGCCTTCCCTGGTAAAAACAAACAAAATGTCAACTTCGCTTTTCCGCTCCCGGAGTTGAATATTCTCCGCTGGAGCTGACAGCTGTCCAAAGGTGGCCAACTGCTGCCGGAGGGTCAACTCCTCTGCTGCGGCTGCTGCGACTGCTTTAAGATGACGGCTATAGACAGTCAGGCAGCTATCAACCACCGCCTCGGCACTGAGAAAATCATCATTCATGTCCCGCTCGATTTTTTTCCCCGTCACCATGTAGCTGATCAGAATGCTGGTTCCGCTGATCAGGGTGACGAGCAGGAGTACCGTCATAATCATGCTGAAACGAAGCCGTCTGTGAAAAGGTACGCTCTGTCGCATGGAAGCACGCATCTGAATAAAAAAGCGGAAAGACCGGCGGAATGAGGGTGACCATCATCCCGCCGGAGATTATTCCGACAGGAATGAGGCGATGGAAAAAGAAGATACTTGTTGAGTCGCCGGAAGAAGGCGACGGAAGTAGAGGCCGCTTCTCGAGTTCACCGGATCCCAGCAGCGGTCATCTCTGGTAGATATTTCTTATCGATCACGTAAATGTGGTTGATCAGCCAGTCAATGACTGTCCTGGCGATCTTAATCACCACGAAAATTGTCTTGCCCTGATCTACCTCGGCCATTGCTTCATTGAGCTGATCAGTGAATACTTTGTGCGCCATTTTGTGGGAGACAATATTCGAGTAGCCAATACTCTCCATTACCTTTTCCTCTTCAGCAAGATGGTAACGGGTATAGTCGATCAGTTCCCTGAGCACCGGCTCGATCACGTCTGCACCCCGACCTTGCTTCATCATCTCGTGGAGATCGTTGGCGATATTGAAAAGCCGTTTATGGTGATTGTCAAAGCGGGTAACCCCGACGCTATAGTCATCCTTCCAATCATAAAGAGCCATGTTGTTTCCTCCGAAAAATTTAATCCGCAGCCGCAGGGACTTTTCGCCCGCCATTCATGCGGGCGGACACATGAGTATATTATAGTCTGAAATCGTCTGTTTCGGCAGTTAAATTTTGAGGGTGAACGCGAGAGCAGCGGCGACTTCGGCCAGTTCGCAGGCCGCGCCGAGAGTCGATCTCCTACATAAATCAACAAGAGGAAAGAGAAAGAGTGCAGCTCGTTTGCCAAGGAATTTGGCTCGGCCAGAAAGGAGTTGTACTCGGCAGAAGAGGAGTTCGGCTTGGCAGAACTCCTTTCCTAGTCAGCAAGAAAGGAGTTTGGCCGATTAAAACTCCTTTGCAAGTCGATACGATTCCTTTCCGGCTCGTCAGAACTCCTTTCCTAATCGGCCAAACTTCTCTTCTGCCGGATACAACTCCTTTGTAAGTCGGCAGAACTCCTCTGTTGCCAAGCCAAACTCCTTTGCCAGCGAGCAAGAAAGGAGTTTTACCTAATAGTTATGCAAAAAAACATCGCAACAAAAGAAACCGGTTCCCTCTCCGCTGCAACCTGCTTGTTGATTTCTGCAAGAGGTCTATTGTAGTCTGAAATCGTCTGTTTCGGCAGTTAAATTTTGAGGGTGAACGCGAGAGCAGCAGCGACTTCAGCCAGTTCGCAGGCCGCGCCGAGAGTATCGCCAGTGGCACCGCCGATCTTGCAGCGGCAGAAAAAGGCAAATAAAAAAGTCTGGAGTAGTGTAGCAAGGACGGCGGCCATACCCTGCGGCCCGGCGGCGGCATAGGCCGCCCAGGTAAGAAGGAGGAAGCCGAGCAGCGAGGCGGCCCAGGCTGCGCCGCTGTTAAAATAGGCGGCAAAAAGGCGACCCAGGCCTTCCTCGCGAACATAGGGCAGCATGGCCATTAAAAGGAGAATTGCCGCTCGACCTGCAATGGGCATCAGAAAAACTGCGGGCAGGAGTTGATCAGTCAGGGAGGCAAGGCAGGTTGCCTTGAGCAGGAGGAGAAGAACCAAGGCAATGGCCCCCATGGTACCGATACTGGAATCCTTCATGATTTCCAGCATCCGTTCTGATGTGCGGGCAGAAAAGAAGCCATCAGCAGTGTCAGCCAGACCATCAAGATGTAGCCCACCAGAAAAGGCGAGCAGGACAAATGTGGTTAAAATCGCCGCAGGCAGGGGCGGCAGAAAAAGAAACAACATCTTGGCGGCGAGAACAGCCACACAGCCAAGCAGCAGACCAACCAGCGGAAAAAAGAGAACAGCATGAGCTAATTCTTCCTCAGTTGTGCCGATCTTACCAGGCAGGGGCATGATTGTGAGAAAGCGCAGAGCAGCGGCAAAATAGCCGAAAGGACGGAAGAGCAGAGTAAACGAGGGCAGGCGTAGGCGGACCAATGGCTCCTGCTCTCCGCCGCTCTGCGGCGGCGGTGTTTCCTCGACGGCCTTTCTGTGCCGGTTCTTCCGCCAGCGGTTCATGAGACCGGTGTACCGGTCACTCCGGCCTCTGCAAAGGTGGCAACCTCAGTCAAGACAGCAACAGCCGCCTCGACTATATTGAAGGCCAAAGCCGCGCCAGTGCCTTCGCCGAGCCGCATTTTCAAATCCAAGAGCGGCTTGCAGCCAATCTGCTCCTGCATCGCAGCATGGCCTGCTTCCACAGAGCGATGGGCACAGATAAGATAATCGCGGACAAACGGCTCCAGCTTGCAGGCAATCATCGCGCCAGCAGTGGAGATGAAGCCATCAACGACCACTGGCTTGCGGTTTGCGGCTGCGCCGATGATCAGGCCAGCAATGCCCGCAATCTCAAAGCCGCCCACCTTGGCCAATACATCCAAGCCATCCTTGGCATCAGGTTTATTGAGTTGTAATATTTGGGTAAGCACCTTTTTCTTATGCTCGAACTGGGCATCGTCAAGGCCAGTGCCTCTGCCGGTTAATTCGTCAATGCTTTTACCTGTCAGGGCAGCAACAATGGCGGTACTGGCTGTAGTGTTGCCAATGCCCATGTCACCTGTGGCAAAGATATCTACCTCGTTAGCCATCTGATTGGCCACTTCAATGCCGGCCTCAACAGCAAAGACCGCGTGCGTACGAGTCATGGCTGGGCCAAGGGCCATGTTGGCTGTGCCGAGGCCGATCTTTTTCGAGATGATTTTACCTGCATTGACTAAGGCGGACAGATCGGCAGCGCAGCCCATATCCACAACAGCCACTTCAGCCCGCGCCTGTCGGGCCAGGGCATTGATCCCAGCCCCGCCGTTAACAAAATTATACACCATCTGGGCTGTGACTTCGGAGGGATATTTGGACACACCCTCTGCCGTGACTCCGTGATCTCCGACCATGATCACCACCCGTTTTCGCTGCACGGGCGGATGTAAAGAGCGGGTTATGCCAGCCAAGTCAACAGCTAAATCCATCAAATCGCCTAAAGCCCAATGCGGCATGGTAAGCTGCTCAAGTCGGGCCTTGGCTTGATCGCGGAACGCCGCATCTTGAGGAAAGATGCGGCGGAAGGTGGATTCAAGAAAATCAACGTGATCAGGTTTGCCTGGTTTGTACGTACTGGGCATGGCGGTTTGCAGGTTGAATGTTGAAATTTGGTTGAGTTACTTTATCTTTATCGGAATGCCGCAGCAAACAAGAAAAACCTCCTCAGCAGCGGCAGCCGCAACTTGGTTGCATCGACCAGTCAGGTCGCGGAAAAGGCGAGAGGCGGGATTATCCGGGACTATGCCCAACCCAACCTCGCCACTCACAAGAATTACCTTACCTTGCCGGGCGCAAGCAACGCGGCATAGCTCTTCAGTGAGCGCAGAGATATGCTCTTCGTTCAATTCGCGGCCTTGCTGCTCTGCTTCGTGCATCAAGTTGCTGATCCAAAGGGTGAGGCAATCAATCAGCACGGTCTCTTCGGCAGAACGACAGCGCAACACGTCAGCAAGGCACAGCGGCTCTTCGACCGTCTGCCAGCCTTTGCCCTGCCGCTCGCGTTGATGACGGAGAATGCGTCCGTCCATTTCCGGGTCAATGCGCGGGCAGGTGGCAAGGAAGCAGCGAGGCACGTCAATGCCCTCGGCTAGATGCTGGGCAAAGGCAGATTTGCCAGAGCGACTGCCGCCGGTGATGAGGGTGAGGGCCATTATGTTGTGTTCCTTCTTGGGCTGCTTTCAGTTTATTGTTTGCATATCCTGGTTCCTTACGAGAAGAACATTCAGCTCAATCTGGCCTGCTTTCTGCGTGCCGAGATTGAGCCGCGCCTGTTTTCCGTTAACGCATTGTAAAAGAAAAATCGTTCGCTGGCACCGTTAAAAACGCAATTGCCAGGTGTTCTGCTGCACAGGAGAGCGAGAAGGCACGTTTTGAGCTGAAAACAGGAGATATACGACCTACAACGTCACGTTGTAGGCTCGCGATACGGCATTGCAGAGTGGAATGCGACAGGTAGCACTAAGAAATTTTTATAGATCTAGCCTGTCTTGCTAATCCTGCTGGAAAACAACTTCAGCAGTCTTAGCAAGATAGGCAGATACTTTTCAGCTTTTTACTCCTTACTCCGACTTCAGGGTCGATAGAAACGCCGACTGTGGAATGCACATGCAGGTGCTATTCAGGAGCTGCTATGCTACAGACGAAAAAGGAAATTCTCAAAGCTCCACGGATTGGCCGGATTGAGTGCGGCACGAGGATTTTCTTTGAAAAAGACCGGCAAATTGGCCAAAGGTGTCCAGTTTGAGGGAATGGAGAGCAGTTCGCCCAGATAGGGTTTGGCAACGGCAAGAATATGGTCATAAGGCAGATCATCCGGCACACATACGCCTTGGCGTGGATATTCCAGCATCCACAGCACCGCCGCCACAACGCCAATTGCGACCTGCATCGTTGTGGCATTCTGATGAGGCACCAGCCGCCGTGCTTCCTTAATGTCCAATATGCTGCCGGTCCACCATGTGCCGCAATCACCCATCAGCAGTGCGCCAAGGATATTTTTTCCTTTCACAATTTCGTCACGCATAATCCGCTGGTTAGGCTGTAGCTCGTAACTGCGGCAACGCAGCTCGTGCAGGGAAGATATGGTCTCATGACAGGGCATGTAGGCGTAATGGACGGTTGGACGGTAGGCAGCCGCGCCGTTCTCATCCCGCACAGTCAGGCTGTCGGAGATGGTAAACGCCTCACCGTGGCGGATCACCATGCCCACAATTTCTTGCTGCGGCACCCATGATCTGACCCACGTATTCATACCCATCTGACAGAGGAATATTTGATGTTGCGGCCCCTGTTCCGGGAAAACCGCCGAAAGCGAAGGCGGCTCCTCATGCGTTCCCCAGCCCATCTCCGCCGGTGCGATGCACTCTTCGCGCAGTCCCTCAATGCTCCACGTGCCGACAAATTCATCTACCTCTTTGGGGCGATTGGTGATCTGCGTGTCCCGCTCGCTGCAATGAATTACTTTCACGCCCAGACGCATTGCCAATCGGGCGAAATCCTGCCGGGCCAGCAGCTCTTCCAGCAGCTTTTTTTCCTTTTTCGGAACAGATGGTTCAGTTATTTTTTTCTGGGCAAGATCATAAAGCCCAAGCCGGGCGAAATGCGAGATTAGGCCAGGATTTGCGCCATGATCGAGAACGGCGGTGGCAGCGGAGCCGCTCCACTTCGCCGCCGCCCGCAATCGCATATGCCGGGCGTAAAGCGACTTCTCCAGCGGGCTGCGGGTGCGCATCCCGGCATACGGATCCCATTCCTCCAGCGAAGTGTTGATATACAGCACATCATGAACATGGCACCATTGAAGTAGCTCTACCGAGTCAATATTCCAAGCGAGATCAATAAGTAGTCCGCCATGTCCGACGTGGCAGGCAAGCATCTGCGCTAAATTGTCTGGCGTGACTCTTTCTTGATAGAAATTAATTCCTTGATCTATCCACTGGCGAAGCGATTCATCTGTCTCAATGAAGTCAACAACCGTAATATTCTGATACGGAACGGTGAGATGCCGCATCAATATCGGCAGAACGCATTTGGCAACTGAGCCATAGCCGATGAGTAGAATTTTTCTATCGAATTGCATATTATTCAACCTCAAAGAGGAACACTGCTGCTGTAAACAATAGCAAACCAACTATCTTGCCAGCAGATAATTTTTCATCAAATAGAAAATAGCCAACTACCGCCAGTGAAGCAATGTTGAAAATGATAAGCAGTGCTGATGCGATGGCAATATCTTTATGTTTAAAGCTATAGGCGAGAAAGTTCAGACTGAGCAAGTACAACGCCATTCCTGCCGTATACAGACAAGGGTCATTACTGACAGACCATTTTTTCATAAGAACATCACCTGCTGTGAGAATAATGCCTCCAGCAAAAATAATAAACAAAGGAAACATAATATCATTGGGTTGAGTAGCCTCAAAAATAGGCGCGCGGCCTATGAGAAGGTATATTTTTTCTACTTTCTCATAGGCCGCGCTTGCCTCCTCATCTCTCCCGCCTCACTGCTCTGACTTCAGCACCGACAGAAACGCCGACTGCGGTATGTCCACATTGCCCACGGTTTTCATCCGCTTCTTGCCCGCCTTCTGCTTCTCCAGGAGCTTGCGCTTGCGGCTGATGTCGCCGCCGTAGCATTTGGCGGTGACATCCTTGCGCAAGGCCGAGATATTGGTGCGTGCCACCACGTTGCCGCCGATGCTGGCCTGAATGGCAATCTTAAACATCTGGCGGGGAATTTCTTCCTGCAATTTCTCGCAGGCTTTCAGGCCACGCTCGCGGGAGCGTTGGCGGTGGGTGAGCTGAGAAAGGGCATCCACCCGCTCGCCATTGACCAAAATATCTAGCTTGACCAGATCGCTGGTACGGTAATCCAGCATCTGATAGTCAAAGGAACCATAGCCCTGCGTCAGTGATTTCAGCTTGTCGTAGAAATCATAGATCACCTCGGCCAGGGGCAGCTCGCAGGTCAACTCAATCCGACCTGGCATAGGATAATGGTGGGTAATGTTCTCGCCGCGCCGCTCCATACAGAGGTTCATCAGCGCGCCCATGTAGCGTTCAGGAATGAGGATGGTGGCCCGAATGAACGGCTCCTCAACATGCTCAATCAGGCTGGGGTCTGGGAAAAAGGAAGGGTTGTCAATCATCACTTCTGAGCCGTTCTGCAAGGCAACTCGGTAGCGCACCGAAGGCACGGTGAGGATGATCGAGATGTCAAACTCGCGCTCAATGCGCTCCTGCACTACTTCCAGATGCAACAGACCGAGAAAGCCGCAACGGAAGCCAAAGCCCAGAGCGGCAGAGGAGTCTTTCTGGAAAGTAAGGGCTGCATCGTTGAGCTGGAGCTTTTCCAAGGCCGCGCCCAAGTCCTCGTAGTCCTCAGCAGAGATAGGATAGATGGAGGAAAAGACCACCTGCTGCGCCTCTTTAAAGCCAGGCAGAGCGACAGCGCAGGGATCATCCTTGCGAGTGACTGTATCCCCTGGCTTGGCATCGGTGAGCGTCTTTACTCCGGCGATCAGATAGCCAATTTGCCCAGCAGACAGGCTGTCGCAAGGTGTGCGGGTGAGGAGATACTGGCCCACCTCTTCCACCTTGTACTCTGAGTTGTTGTGCATAAAGACAATCTGATCACCTGGCTTGACTGTGCCGTTGACAATCCGTACTGAGATGACTGTACCCCGGTAAGCATCGTAGTTCGCGTCAAAAATCAGGGCCTGAAGCGGTGCTTCTGGGTCGCCTTCTGGCGGCGGCAGATGCTGGACAATCGCCTCCAGGATGTCTTCCACGCCTAAGCCGGTTTTGGCCGAACATTTCTGCACCGTCTCCAAGCTCAGGCCGAGATCATGGCTGATCTCCTGCGCCACCTTCTCTGGTTCGGCAGCAGGTAGATCAATCTTGTTGATCACCGGGATGATTTCCAGATTGTTTTCCATAGCCAGGTAGAGGTTAGCCAAAGTTTGGGCCTCCACACCTTGGGCGGCATCAACCAAGAGCAGTGCACCCTCACAGGCAGCCAAGGCCCGCGAGACCTCGTAGCTGAAATCCACATGGCCAGGGGTATCAACCAGATTGAGATAATATTGCTGGCCGTCCTTGGCCTTGTAAGGCAGGCAGATGGTCTGGCTTTTGATGGTGATGCCGCGTTCCCGCTCAATATCCATGTTGTCGAGCAGCTGATCTTTGAATTCCCGGTCCGTGACTAAGCCGCAGAGTTGGATCAGACGGTCGGACAGCGTGGATTTGCCGTGATCTATATGGGCAATTACGCTGAAATTTCGGATGGTTTTCATATTTTGTTGTATATTGATCGAAAAAGGGTTACTCTTTGCGGTTTGCAGAAAGGGGATAGTATAAATATACTGAATTTGAAACTTTTTCAAGCAATACAGCACAGCCCCCGGCCAGGTGGTTTGTTTTTCCTGCCTGCTGCGTGAATTTTCTGCTGGAATGCGGTACAGTGAACAGCCGTGGCCGAGCACGTATTATTTTATGAGCGAACAGATCGAACACAGCATTGAGGAAGCTGAGGAGACAGAAGCGCAGCCCTATTACCCGGTAGCTTTGGTCTCCTCTGATGAGGAAAACCTGCCAGCGATCAGTAACCCTGCGTTGCACCGCTATTTGCAGGAGATCAGCCAGTACGAGCTGCTGTCCCGCGAAGAGACCGATGAGTTGGCTGTCCGCTTCCGTGAAACCGGCGACCCAGAGGCTGCCTACCGCTTAGTGTCTGCCAACTTGCGCCTGGTGGTTAAGGTGGCCATGGATTTCCAGAAATACTGGATGCAGAATTTCATGGATCTGGTGCAGGAAGGCAATGTCGGCTTAGTCCAGGCGACCAAGAAGTTCGATCCCTACCGTGGGGTGAAGTTTTCTTACTACGCCGCCTACTGGATCCGGGCTTACATCCTCAAATTCATCATGGACAACTGGCGGCTGGTGAAAATCGGCACCACCCAGACCCAGCGCAGGCTTTTCTATAGCCTGAACAAGGAAAAGAAACTGCTCGAAGCCCAGGGTTTCAAGCCCAATGTCAAGTTGCTGGCAGAGCGGCTCCAGGTCAAAGAAAGCGAAATCGTGGAAATGGGCCAGCGCATGGACAGCTGGGATGTTTCCCTGGAGGCTCCGCTGACAAACGATTCGGATGACGAGCAAAAGGACTTCTTTCAGGCGAGTGGCCCGGCAGTTGAGGACATTGTGGCCATGCACGAAGTGCGAGAGCGCATCGCCGGCATCCTTAGCCATGTTGACGAATTGTTGAACGACAAGGAAAAGGTCATTCTCAACACCCGCTTACTCAGTGACGAGCCAGAAACCCTGCAAACCATTGCCGATCAGTTTGAAATCTCGCGGGAGCGGGTGCGGCAGATTGAGGTTAATCTGCTCAAGAAGCTCCGCGCCATATTTGAAAAGGAACTGCCAGATGTCCGGGATTTCCTTGATGCCGAATATATTGCTGCGCCCACTGTTGGCTCTGACCCGCATTAGCTCGCCTGCCTCCGGCAACAAGAGTGCGGCTTGTTGCACCAGGAGTTTGGCTCGGCCAGAGAGGAGTTATACTCGGCAGCAGAGGAGTTCGGCTTGGCAGAACTCCTTTCTTAGTCGGCCACAAAGGAGTTTGGCCGAGTACAACTCCTTTGTAAGTCGGTAGAACTCCTCTCTGGCCGAGCCAAACTCCTTGGCAAGCGAGCAAGAAAGGAAGAGTAACTCGGAGTTATGCAGTAAACACCGTACCAGGAGAAACAGATTCGCTCTTTGCTGCAACCTGCTTGCGGTACCCTGAAACGCTGTTCATTATCATGCGCTTATTCTTTTTGCATTGAGGTCAAAATGAATGTTCCTCTTTTGGATCTGCACCAGCAGACCGCTGCCCTGCGGGATGAAATCCTGCGAGCCGTCACTGAGGTGGTTGATTCCACCACCTACATCCTTGGCCCCAAGGTTGCGCAGCTGGAGCAGGAGGTTGCTCAATACTGCGGCGCAGGCGCAGGCATTGGCGTGTCGAGCGGCACAGATGCCTTGCTGATGACGCTGATGGCCTTGGAGATTGGGCCGGGCGATAAAGTACTAACCACGCCGTACAGCTTCTTTGCCACGGTTGGGGCGATCCTGCGGGTGGGTGCGCTGCCGGTTTTTGCAGATGTTGAGGACGACACCTTCAATATTGATCCCAACAAAATGGCCGAAATGCTCGCCGCAGATCAGCAGGGGGAACGGCGGATTAAGGCGATCATCCCGGTGCATCTTTTTGGCCAGTGCGCGAATATGGGCAGCATCATGGCACTGGCCCAGCAGTATGGTCTCCCGGTAATCGAGGACGCTGCCCAGGCTATTGGGGCAGAATATCCCGTGCTGAACAACGGGAGCGTGCATTGGCAGAAGGCAGGCTCGATGGGCTTGGTGGGTTGCTACTCCTTTTTCCCGTCCAAGAATCTCGGTTGTCTTGGTGATGGCGGTATGGTCGTGACTTCAGACCAGACCTTTGCCCAAACGCTCCGCTGCTACCGCAATCACGGCGCACAGCCCAAGTATTATCACTCCAAGATCGGCGGTAACTTCCGCCTTGACCCACTACAAGCCGCTGTCCTGAGCGTCAAACTGCCGCATCTGGAGCAATGGCACAAACAGCGGCAGGCTAACAGCCAGGTCTATCACGAGTTGTTTGCCCAGGCCCAGCTGATTGACAATCCGATCCGGCTGCCCAAGGCAGTTTACGCAGCCAGCCCAGAAGCAGCAGGGCATAATCACCATATCTACAACCAATTTGTGATCCGGGTGCCGCGTCGCGATGCCCTGCGTGAATATCTCCATCAACAGAACGTGGGGTGCGAGGTTTATTATCCAGTCTGTTTGCATAAGCAGGAGTGCATGCAGCAATACGGCAGCAACGAACTGTCTCTGCCCATTGCCGAACAGGCCGCGCACGACTCCTTGGCCCTGCCCATCTTCCCGGAACTGCGCCGGGAGCAGCAGGAATACGTGGTGGAGTGCATCGCCAAGTTTTATCGTTCCTGAATCGACCTAAGAAAACTGTTTTCCTTCCGCTACAGCTTGTCTGGCAGCGGCGGGATTATTTTTTTGCAAAAAACGAGAGAGAATCCTGAACAAGGTGCCATCATGGTTGAACGTATCCCCATGTCCCAGAGCGGGTATCAGCAGCTTAAGAAAGAGCTGGAGCGGCTGGAGAAAGTTGAGCGGCCCGATGTGGTCAAGGCGATTGAAACCGCCCGCGCGCACGGTGATCTCAAAGAAAATGCCGAGTATCATGCAGCCAAGGAGCGGCAGAGCATGATTGAGGGCCGGATTATGGAGCTGAAGGACAAACTGGGCCGGGCCGAGGTGATTGATTGCACCAAAGTGACCACCCAGCGTGCTGTGTTTGGCACGGTCATCACCCTGATGGACATGAAGACTGACGAGGAGATCACTTACCAGCTGCTTGGGCCAGAAGAGGCCGACGTAAAAAGCGGCTCCATCTCGGTGCTGGCCCCCTTAGGCCGCTCTATTCTCGGCAAGGCCGTGGGCGATGAGATCGTTGCCAAAACACCGGGCGGGGTGCGAGAGTTTGAGGTGATCGAGATTCAGGCCGGGACGTTTTGTTGAAGGAAGATACCAGGGCGCAGGTTGACCCTGCGGTCTTCTGCCAGGACTTTAGCCTCCAGGCCTTTACTCAGGACAGCCTGGCTTCCAGTCTTCAGTTGCGCGGGCAGGTTGCGCGCAGTGCTGCCAACCTCCTGTGCATCAGCTATGCACTGCAAGGTAATCTGGCTGCCCTGCTGTTGCCTGAGCAGACAGCCCAGCCTATGCGGAAAGACTTGCTCTGGCAGCACACCTGCTTTGAGTTCTTCCTTGCTCCAGTCGGTACGCCCAGGTATTGGGAAATCAATCTCTCGCCATCAGGGGATTGGAACGTCTATGCCTTTGCAGACTATCGGGCCGGAATGCAAGAGGAGCCTGCGCTGGCTGTCCTGCCCTTTACCATAGAGCAGCGGCCCGCATCGTTGCTGCTGGAACTCACCTTCCCACTGGAGAGCATCATCAGTCCAGGCCAGCCCCTTGACCTGGGTATCAGTGCCGTGCTTCAGGACAGGAATGGGCAGCGCAGTTTCTGGGCCTTGACCCACCACAACCGTATGCAGCCTGATTTTCACTGGCGGGACAGCTTCAGCCTCTCTGTGCCTGCATCTCGATGAGGCATAACGAAGCTGCCCGCCTGTCTTCTGCTGAGATCTTTCTCCCCTTGTTCCCTATGAATCAACAACAGGTATCCCATTGGCTTAAAACAAGCCTCGTCTGCCCAGAAATGCTCCTGGAGGCAGTCACTGATCTGCTCGGTGTGCTCAGTGGTTCGGCAGTAGAACAATCACCGACCCAAGGCGGCCAGAGTACAGTCAGCGGCTTCTTTCATTATACTACCGATGCAGAGCAAGAGGCGGCCCGCAGCCGTCTTGAGCAGGAACTCGCCGAGCTGTTTGCCGCCTACAACCTGCCTGCGCCGCCAGTGCAATACGCTGTGCTGGCAGACGAGGACTGGGCGACTTCCTGGAAGCAGTTCTTTACCCCGTTTGCCATTGCGCCGGGCCTGGTCATCAAGCCCAGTTGGGAAAGCTATACCCCCAAGCCGGGTGAGCAGGTGCTGGAGATCGACCCTGGCATGGCCTTTGGCACTGGCCAGCACGCTTCGACCAAGCTGGCACTGGGTTTGGTCCAGAGCTGCTTGCGCAATGGCCCGCTGGAGCGCGTGCTGGATGTTGGTACTGGCACTGGGATCCTGGCGATGGCCGCTGCGTTGTTTGGCGCAAAGGTAATCACGGCCATTGATAACGACCCAGAAGCAGTGCAGGCCGCCGCAGAAAACATCGCCCTTAATGGTCTGGAGCACCAGATCGCCGTGGCAGTAACACCCCTGAGCGAGCTGCACGGCAGCTTCAATCTGATCTGCGCCAATATTCTCCATGACGTGTTGGTAGAACTGGCTCCGGCCCTTGTCGCCAGGCTGGTGCCGCAAGGCCAGCTAGTGCTGGCTGGTCTGTTGCGCGGCGAGCAAGAAGAGAGCATTGTCAGCGTGTATGGCCAGCTGGGCCTGACCTTACAGCAGGCGGTATATGAAGAAGACTGGGTTGCCTTGTTGCTGCGTGCCCAGTGATGGGCTGCGATGTGGCAACTCAACATAACAAGACATAAGCCAGGAAAACAAGGAGAGGCACTATGGAGCGCATGAACTGGGGCTTGACCTTTGCGGTGCACCAAGCCTTTGAGGCACAGGCAGGTGACAAGATCAGACTGGAGTGGAGCGGTGCTAGGCTGGGCTTTATGACTATCATGGCCAAGGCTGACTTTGATGCTGGCCGTTACGGCGGCCCGTATCCGATAGCCAGCGATGTGTCTTGGGCGGTCTGGCAGGTGCTGCAAAGCGGCACCACCGTAGTCTTTGCTGTAGTGGAACCACCTGGCGAGAACCTACAGGTAGCCGCAACCTTAGAGAAGGTTCCTCTGCCAGAGATACCCAGTAACCTCTCCTATGGCGACCTTGACGAAAGCCAGGGCAAGGCTCTGGTTAAGCAAGCCTTTACCTTGACCAACGAGCGGCGTATTAACGTGGCTGCACGGGAGCCGAGACCGGAAGGCGCACCAGCTGACCCGGGCAGCGTCCCTGCGCTGCTCTTGGATGACAGGCTCTGTGTCGCGGCCCAGGCGCATTCGCTGAACATGGCAGAGCTGGATTTCTTTGATCACCGGGGCAAGGACGGCTCCTCACCTTCCTCCCGCGCTGCCGCTGCTGGCTGGCATTGGGGCGCAGGCGAGAACATCAGTGCTGGCCACGCTACTGCTGAAGGGGCGATCAGGTCGTGGATGCAGAGTTCCGGGCACCGCTGGAACATGCTGCGAGCGGAATACACCCACATCGGCCTAGGTGTGTACTGCAAGATGGAGGATCCAGGCACGCACAGGTATCGATACTATTGGGCAATGGTGCTGGGAACGCAGCAGGAGGGGGCGTAAAGGGGGAGGATGAGGCAGGTGATCCCTGCCTCACAGGATACCTACAGCTCCCCAGAGTTCGGGCATGATAGGCATGGCGCATCAACGCTGCGTCCCTTTAGCAGCAGCCCGATGTTCAGGCAGCCATCCACCCATGCGGGTGAAGACATGGGCTGCCCCTTTGAACTCTCCATCAACTACTGTTCCGATGAGTGCTGTATCTTTGGAAACTGCCACAGAGGAGCCGTAATAACCATCGGGATCCTCGCCAGCCTTCTCAGGCTCGGCAGCAAGCTCATGCTGCCTGTTCCACACCTCCTCCGTGCGGGTGAAGATGTAGAAAGGGAAGCTCACCTTCCCTTTATCATTGTATACCTCTAATGTCCCAACAAGTGCTGTGTCCCCGGACAGAGAGACAGCCCAGCCGAATCCTTCATTAGAGGTTCTTGCGTTTTCAGGTATGTCGTCAGACAGCTCCTGCTGCAAGCTCCACACGTCCTTTGCGCGGGTGAAGATATAGGCGGCGCCGAAGCCTTCGCCGTTGTCTGTGCTGTTTCGGTCTTTGTAATCGTATGCCCCGACAAGTGCCGTGCTGCCGTCTGCGGACAGCGACACGGAACGGCCAAAAGACCGACCTTTGTCACCTTCAGCTGCGGCCAGCTTGGTCTTCTGGCTCCATACGTCGCCGTCCGTGCGGATGAAGATATAGGCAGCGTTGCTGGCCCCGATTAAGGCCGTGCCGCCGTCTGCGGACAACGACACGGAATCGCCTAACTCTCTATCATCTGTGTCTGTGGCGGTCAGCTTGGCTTGTTGTTTCCAATCGCCATTTGCAGTGCGGGTGAAGATGTAGGCCGTGCCTCTTGCCTCAGCAGCACCGCTTGCCCCGATCAAGGCTGTGCTGCCGTCGGCAGAGAGCGACACGGAAGTGCCAAACAAATCGCCGTGAAGTTCAGCAAGCCCGTCGCGAGTGTCATAAGCAGCATCACCCGCACCGTCAGCAGCGGTCAGCTTGGCTTGCTGCGTCCAGCTGTTGCCAGAATAGACAAAAATATAAGCCAAACCTGGCCGGGAAGTATCTGCTGCCGTATTGCCAGCGGCCCCGATCACTGCCGTTCTTCCATCGGCGGACAGAGCTACGGCGACCCCAAACACATCCCCATATGCGCCATCATCGGCAGTGAGCTTGGCCTGCTGACTCCAGGTGCCATCCGTAGCCCGCCTAAAGACATAGGTGGCACCTTTGTCAGAGTCATCTCCCCACGCTCCGATGATTGCCGTATCACCAGACACAGCAATACTGTAACCGAAAAGTTCTCCAGCAGTCCCGTCACCTGCCACCAGCTTCTGCACCTTGGTTGGGTCAATAGCAGCCTGTGCTGTGCTGACGATGGCCAGCAGGAAGACAAATAATGCTGCCACTACCACACGCCATGATGTATCCCTTCTCATGTCACTCCTCCCTTTACATTAAAGGATGTTTATTCAAGCACCACCAGCGGAATGCTTGGCA
>NZ_JBLWEO010000058.1:0-19147 GCF_048287395.1 Candidatus Electronema sp. PJ
AAACAGTATATTGAAGGACAAGACTGCACTTCTAACGACAATTTTAAAGTTGACGGTGAAGCCTGAGAGAGTCGGCGAAGCTGACCACGCCAGCTTTAGCTGTCAATCGAAGCCACCGGCTTTAAGCCGGTGGAGTATTCATTTACGGTTTTGCACTCAGAGTGCAAATAAGCAAGACCCAAGTTGTGACCTATAACATCTTGGAAAATCCACGCTTCCCTGCGTATGGTATATTTCTGCTGTCCGGCGCAAATATAACCGAAAACGGAGGAAGGCCTGGAACTCAAAATTACAGCATTTTACTGTTTATGCGATGATTTTTTAATTTCTGAAGGCTGGCGCGACGACCCGCAATGTGCGATGAGCACGGCTGAGGTCATGACTGCGGCCCTGACTGCCGCCGCTTTCTTCTCCGGCAGTCATGAGAAAAGCTGCAAATTCCTTAAGGAGCATGGATATATGCCCGCCATGCTTTCAAAAAGCCAGTTCAGCCGCCGCCTGGGCGGAATTCCTGAGCAGGTCTGGACCGGGCTGCTCAGACGGCTGGCGGAGCCGTTCCATGAAGCGGATTCATTGAAAATTTATCTTATGGACAGCTTCCCTGTCCACGTCTGCCGGAACATCCGCATGAAACGATGCAAAATATATCAGGATGAACAGTTCTGGGGATATGTCTCAAGCCGTGACGAGTATTTTTATGGTCTGAAAGTTCATGCGCTGATGACTGAGTCAGGCATTCCTGCGGAAATATTTTTGTCTCCCGGATCATATGCGGATGTCAGCACTCTTTATGATTTTTCTTTTCATGTTCCCTCAGGAAGCGTCATTTACGGGGACAGGGCGTATAACGCGTATGCTGTTGAAGACAGTCTTGAAAAGACAGATATTCATCTGAAACCTGCCAGGAAGAATAATTCAAAAAGAAAATATGAATCATTGGCGGAAGACGGAATAAAAATTATCCGAAAGCGCGTCGAATCAGTATTCAGCGCAATCAAACAAAGATTTCCGGCGCATATTTATGCTGTCACCCCGCATGGATTTGAGTTGAAGGTGTTTTTGTTCATCTTGGCTTACGGCATCGAAAAAGCCATGCTGTAGGTCACAACTTGGGTAAGCAAGAGAAGAGTCCTGCTCGTTTGTAAAGGAGTTGTATTCGATAGAAGAGGAGTTCGGCTTGGCAAAACTGCTTTCTGGCCAAGTTGCAAAGGAGTTTTGCCGACCCAAACTCCTTTCTTGCCAAGCCAAACTTCTCTTGTACTCG
Source organism: Candidatus Electronema sp. PJ (assembly GCF_048287395.1). Lineage (NCBI taxonomy): Bacteria > Pseudomonadati > Thermodesulfobacteriota > Desulfobulbia > Desulfobulbales > Desulfobulbaceae > Candidatus Electronema > Candidatus Electronema sp. PJ. The sequence continues at coordinate 1,265 of NZ_JBLWEO010000058.1, forward strand.
GCCAGACTCCTTTTCTGCTGAGTACAACTTCTTTGCAAGTCGGCAGAACTCCTCTTTTGCCAAGCCAACCTCCTTTGCCAGCGAGCAAGAAAAGAGCATTAACTGAGGGTTATGCGAAAAACACGGCAGAAGAAGAAACCGGTTCTCTCTCCGCTGCAACCTGCTTATCTGTAAGAGGTCTCTCGTTTCAGGCTTGACAGATAACTTTTGATCGCCCTATGATGATCGATATGTTTATCCACGCTGTGAGACAGCATGATTAATCACGAAAAGGAGGAGTTCATGAAAAAGTATGCGGCGGAGTTTGTCGGCACATTCTGGCTGGTTCTCGGCGGCTGCGGCAGCGCGGTGCTGGCCGCCGCCTTCCCGGATGTGGGCATCGGTCTGCTCGGTGTTTCGTGCGCCTTTGGCCTGACCGTGCTGACCATGGCCTTCGCCATCGGGCATGTCTCCGGCTGCCACCTCAACCCGGCAGTGTCGGTCGGGCTGTGGGCAGGCGGACGCTTCTCGGCCAAAGAGCTGCCGCAGTACATAGCCGCCCAAGTGCTGGGCGCAATCGCGGCAGGCATGGTGCTGTACATCATCGCCAGCGGCAAGGCGGGCTTTGAGGCTTCGGCAGGCTTTGCCGCCAACGGCTACGGCAGCCATTCGCCAGGCGGCTACGGCCTTTTCTCGGCCTTGGTGACGGAAGTGGTTATGACCATGCTTTTTCTTATCGTCATTCTCGGCGCGACCGACAAGCGCGCGCCGCAGGCATTCGCGCCGATTGCCATCGGCCTCTGCCTGACACTGATTCATCTGATCAGCATCCCGGTGACAAACACTTCCGTGAATCCTGCCCGCAGCACCGGCGTTGCTCTGTTCGCAGGCGGCTGGGCTGTCGGCCAGCTCTGGCTGTTCTGGCTCGCGCCGATGGTCGGCGCCGTCCTTGGTGCCGCTGCGCACCGCTTTCTCAGCAGCGAGAGCAAATAAGCCCTTGGCCGTTTGATCCTTTTCTTTTATCATGCTCTTCACTGAACCGCTCCGCCGACTGCTCCTGCTGCTCTGCCTGCTTCACGCAGCCGGGGCTGAAGGAGGCATTTTGTTCTGACGGTCAAAAGAGCAAGAAGACACTCCGCAGCCACGGTTCAGCTTCTGAGCCGTGGCTTTTTTATTGATCTGTGCCATTCAAGGGATGCAATGCAGGCTGATAAATTGAGCAAATACCGCCCCTGTCCCCCGGTGCCGCTGTCCAACCGCACTTGGCCGGACAAAACCATCACTGCCGCGCCGGTCTGGTGCTCGGTTGACCTGCGCGACGGCAACCAGGCCCTGCGCCAGCCGATGAATTTGAGCCAGAAGCTGGAGATGTTTCAGCTGCTGGTCGAGATCGGCTTCAAGGAAATCGAGGTCGGCTTTCCGGCGGCCTCAACCGTAGAGTACGACTTCCTCCGCCTGCTGGTCGAGGAGCGGCGCATCCCTGATGATGTCACCGTGCAGGTGCTGACGCAGGCCCGCGAGCCGCTGATCCGCAAGAGCTTTGAGGCATTGCGCGGGGTGAAAAAGGCCATCGTCCACCTCTACAACTCCACCTCCACGTTGCAGCGCGAGGTGGTCTTCAAAATGAGCCGTGAGGAGATCATTGCTCTTGGTGTGGAAGGGGCGCGGGTCATCCATGAGGAAGCAGAGCGGTTCGAGGGCGGGGATATCCGTTGCGAATACTCACCGGAGAGCTTTACAGGCACTGAGCTGGACTTCGCCTTGGAAATCTGCGAGGCGGTGGCCGCAGTCTGGCAGTCAAGCGCGGCCAAACCCGTGACGCTCAACCTGCCTGCCACGGTGGAGATGTCCACGCCGAACATCTACGCCGACCAGATTGAGTGGTTCATACGCAATCTGAAGCAGCGCGAGTGCTGCCGCATCAGTCTGCACGCCCACAACGACCGGGGCTGCGCTGTGGCTGCCACTGAGCTGGCTCTGCTGGCCGGGGCTGACCGCGTTGAGGGCACGCTCTTCGGCAACGGCGAGCGCACCGGCAACGTGGACATCCTCACGCTGGCCTTAAACATGTTCAGCCAGGGCATTGATCCCAAGCTAGACTTCTCCAACATCAACCACGTAGCCGAGGTCTATCAACGCTGCACCGGCCTGCCTGTCCATCCACGTCATCCTTATGTCGGCGAATTGGTCTATACCGCCTTCTCCGGCTCGCATCAGGACGCGATCAGCAAGGGCATGGAGGCGATGGCGCAGCGGCCAGACGGCCTCTGGGCAGTGCCGTATCTGCCGATTGACCCGAAAGATGTGGGCCGCAGCTACGAGTCCATCATCTGCATCAACAGCCAGTCAGGCAAGGGCGGCGCGGCCTATATCATGAACCAGGAATTCGGCTACAAGCTGCCCAAGAAGATGCGTCCCGGCTTTGGCCGAGTGGTGCAGGAGGAGACTGAGCGGGTCGGCACCGAGCTGGCCAACACGGCGGTCTTTGCGGTCTTTGAGCGGGAGTATCTTCTCCAGCAGCAGGGAGGCTTCCGGCTGAAGCAGTTCGATGTGCTCAAGCGGCACATTGATGATGACGAAAGCACCTCCGCTGCTGAGATTGAAGCTGTCTTGGAGATCAACGGCAGCGAGGTGAAGCTGCGGGGAACCGGCAACGGCGTGCTGGATGCCTTCTGCGCTGCACTGAAGCAGGACGCAGGACTGAACTTTTCGCTCACCTCGTACCACGAACACGCCCTGACTGAAGGCGCGTCAGCCAAGGCTGTCACCTACATCGAGGTGATGGACAACAGGGCAGGCGGCGAAGCCTGGTGGGGCGCGGGCGTGGATACAGATATCATTATTTCCTCAATCAAGGCACTCCTCAGTGCCGTTAACCGGATGCAAGCCGGACGTTAAAAGGAGAATGTGAATGAAGAAGATCAGAACGGTGCTTTGGCTGCTGCCTGCGTTGCTGTTGGTAAACAAGGCACAAGCAGAGCAAATCGGTGAGGTCAGCACAGCCTTCAAGCTGCTGGGAGCCAATCACAAGATTGTCATAGATGCTTTTGATGATCCAGACATCGCTGGCGCAACTTGCTATGTGAGTCGGGCCAAGACCGGCGGCATCAAAGGTTCGCTTGGCTTGGCAGAAGACACCTCAGATGCCTCGATTACCTGCCGCCAAACCGGGCCGATCACCTTGCCAGAGGACGTGGTCAACGGCAAGCGCGACGGCGAGCAGGTCTTTCGTAAATCAACCTCCTTCCTGTTCAAGAAACTCCAGGTCGTCCGATTCTATGATCCCAAGCGCAACGTGCTGGTCTATCTCACTTACTCAGAGAAGCTGATTGACGGTTCGCCTAAGAACTCGATCTCAGCGATTGAGATCAGACCCTGGGGCAAGACAGCAGAAGAGCGACCATAATCTTTTGCTCCCATCTCGACAGGCTGTCGAAATTTTTTCTGACAGCCGTTCCACCTTTTCCCCGACAGTCGTTCGAGATCAACTCGAACCTTGGTTCCAGGTGATCTCGAACCCTGGTTCGAGTTTTCCTACACCGTTCCTTGATGCAGTTTCCGCATTCGGGTAAAAAGCAGCAAGGCCAAAGCATAGATCAAGACGGCAAAGAGCAGCGTGAGATTAAAGCCCAGATAGATCGAGATCAGCACGCTGGCAATACCACCGATCACCGTGAAGAGTCCATTCATGCCCCAAGCCCAAGCTACTGCTCCTTCTGGCTGCCTGCTGATGGAAAGGATACCTAGCGGGAAGCACATGCCCATAAAGAAACCAACGGGCAGGATCATGAGTACCGCTGCTGCCACTCGTACCCAGATAGAAAAGGCGAGAAAATACTTAAAATAAAAAGGATACAAGACGACAAATAACAGGATGGAGAATATCGTGCCAATAAAGGGAAAGGGCCATCTCTTTTGCGGTTTGATTCCCATCTTTTCTGAGCATAAACTCCCTAGAGCAGCTGCTATCAGCAGGGAGAAGACCACGGCGGAATAGGTGTGCAGGGGAAAGCCGATCAGCTTCATGAAAATTTGGATAAAGACCAGCTCGACAATAATGAACCCGCCACCAAGACAGGAAAAATAGCCCATCGAGGCCAGTTTGCCCGGCCATTGCACCCGCCCTGCCTTAGAAAAGAGCAGTGGTACGAGTACAAAGAGCAGAGCAAAAAACAACGATGCTACGGATACCACTACCAGATGCTCAATGTCGCTGGGAATAAGCCGATTACGGGGGTACTGAGAGGCTAATCGGGCGGCAGTGGAGTAATCCATGTATTGTTTAGGATAAGCACGGTTGTAGTGCCCCCATTCTTTCCGCAGGAAGTTGAAATAAGGCCGATTGTCAGTGGCTGCTGTTACCCAGAACGGCACTAACTCCACGGTCTCTTGAGACAGATCACCGGAGTAGAATTCATCACTGAGCATACTTTCTTCTTTCTTGTACGGATTCTCTACCATCTGGGTATGACCCCAGAACCAGGTTTCCAGCATGGCCACTTCCTCCTTTGTCCACGGAGTCATGCGGATCAGGAGAGTGGGGAGGTTATCCCGTACCCCTTTCTTGGCCTGAAAGACCAGTACATGACGGCGGAAATCGGAACGCCCCATGTCTTTCCAGGCTTTGGCCGCAGTTGTGACCATGCGAGGATACACATGGTGGTTGATCTGGAGGATACCATCCTCTTTTAAATGCTGAAAATATTCTGTGTAGGCTTCCGCAGTTTGCAGGTAGGTAGTTGACATGGCCCCGCTACCAGCCGCAACGCTGCTGGAAGTGTGGTTGCTATACATCTGAATAATATCATATCGTTTCTGTGAAGCTCGCAGGAAGCTCCTACCTTCATCAACGTAGGTTCTCACATGGGGATGATTAAATATATTCCCGTTATATTGGTTGTACATCTCCTTGCCGATCTTGACGACAAAGCCAACCAGCTCTACAGCATCAACGCTTCTGGCTCCGTAGGTCAGAGCTGCCTTGGTCTCCTGTCCGCCCGCACTCCCGATGATCAATACATCCTGATTGCTATCTTGCTTGAGCCAATGGCTGAGGTAAACATTCTGCCCGCCGAAATTAGCCGTGGTGGCCTTGGGCAGCGAGGCTTTAAGCTTGGCATAATCGCCGTCAAAGGGATAGATAAAGCTCGACTGAGTACCGCCGTCATAGGCGATATGCTTTGCGCCGTTGTTGTCAATGACATCAATCTTGCTAATGGGATCCCAGTAGCTCATCTCCACCTTTTCCGCCTCAATACTCTCCAGTACCGCCCGCTTTGAGAGGTGGTGCCGGAATTCAAAATATTGATGAGTTGAGTTGTCAGCGGAAAATGATTTAACAAAGGGGATTGCTGCTGCGAGAAAGCCGACAATATACAGGGTGGCCTTGAGAGACTGTCTTTCGACCAACATTCCGGTGGTGATCCAACACAGACCACCGCCAAGGAAGAGTGCACCTGCTGGGCCGATATAAGGGAGAAAGGGGATCAGAATCAGGCAACCGATTGCGGCCCCGGCAAGATCCCAGAAGTACAGCTGCTGAATTTTCTCTGCATAGCAGGAAAAGATGGCTGTGAACAATAACCCTGAAAGAAAAAATGGTGCTGCCAAAATCAAATACAGAGCAGCAAAGGCAGTGATGTCTTTCGCCGAGTTGACCTGAATGTTGGCGAAGTTGAGCGGCAGCCTATTGATTGCCGGGAGGAGCAGGAGGAGGAGCAGACCAAAGAGGAAAATAGTCCAGCAAAGTTTGTATTTAAATTTTTTATCCTGCTTCAGTGGCCACAGGGATTGATACACTCCAGCCAGCCCGAAACAAAACATCACCATCGTGATGATCATATAGGCCTTATTGGCATACCAGATCACATCGAAAATTCGTACTAAGGCAAGTTCGGCCATCAACGTGGTGAGGGCGATAAGAAATAAGCTGAAAGAAATTTTCTTCATGCGATGCAGTATAGTCCTGGTTCTGGGGATAACGAACAGAAATCGGGAGATTCCCGAACCTGTTAAGAGGTGCAGGATAGTACCCCATTGGTAGCGAGAGTTCAAGTTAAAGCACTGATCTTGCAGGCGCAGGTTTGTGTGCCCCTGCCCAAAAAACACCCCTGGTGCCCTCTTGACTTTTCCCTTCCTGATTTTATTGTATTTGCCGGTTTGCTGCTTCTCAGCTGCGGAGCCATCTGCTCTTAGCCTGAATCATAGCCTAATGGAGTGTTACCCATGATCAATGTTGCAAATCTGACAAGGAAGTACGGAGATTTTACCGCTGTCAGCAATGTCTCGTTTGAGATCAAGCCCGGTGAGATAGTCGGCTTGCTCGGCCATAATGGTGCGGGCAAGACCACGATCATGAAGATGATGACCGGTTATCTTGAGGCCACGAGTGGCAGCATCACGATTGATGGCCTCAGTGTTGCCAAAGAGCGGCGGGCCGTGCAAAAGAAGATCGGCTACCTGCCAGAGAACTGTCCGGTCTATCCTGAGATGACGATTCTCAGTTACTTGGAGTATTGCGCCGCCTTGCATGGCATCCCAGAACGTGAGCGGCCTGCACTGATCCGCGAGGCAGTCGAGCGCACCGCACTGACCGAGAAAGCGATGGAGCTGATCTCCACCCTCTCACGTGGTTATCGCCAACGCACCGGTGTGGCCCAGGCTATACTCCATAAGCCTGCCATTCTCATCCTGGATGAGCCAACCAACGGCCTTGATCCCACGCAAATCCGGCAGATGCGCAGCTTGATCACCGAGCTGGCCAAGATTGCCACGGTGATCATTTCCACCCATATCTTGCAGGAGGTACAGGCCGTCTGCAACCGGGTGATCATTATTAAAGACGGCAAGGTAGCCCTGGATTCCCGGCTGGATGACCTGCGGCAGAGCAGCAAGCTCTTGGTGAGCAGCAAGGCTGATCCGAATCAAGCAGTGCAGCAATTCACCGCCCTGCCGATGATTGCCAAGGCAGTGCAGGCTGGCGAGCATCGCTTTGAGCTGGAACTGCGTAAAGGCGCAGATAGCCGCGAAGCAGCGGCGGCAGTAGCCGATGCGGTTCATGCGCAACACTGGCCGCTCTATGGGCTACAGTATGAGAGCCGAACCTTAGAGACGGTCTTTGCTGAAATCAGCGGCTGAAAGGAGGAGCATGACATGACTACGCTAGCACGCATCGCCCGCAAGGAGTTCGGAGCCTTTTTCAGTTCACCAGCGGCCTTTGTTTTCCTTGGTACCTTTCTGGCTGCTACCCTCTTTGTTTTCTTCTGGGTAGAGACCTTCTTCTCCCGCAACGTTACCGAGATTCGGGCATTGTTTGAGTGGATGCCAGTGCTGCTGATCTTCCTAGTGGCAGCAATTACCATGCGGAGCTGGGCCGAAGAACGGCGCGCAGGCACCCTGGAATTTCTGCTCACAGCCCCAGTGCAGCCCTTCTCGCTGGTACTGGGCAAGTTCCTGGCCTGCCTCGGTCTGATTGCCGTGGCTCTGCTGCTCACCCTGCCACTCGCCATCACTGTAAGTCTACTTGGCCCGCTCGATTGGGGGCCAGTGCTGGGTGGCTACTTGGCTGCACTCTGTCTGGCTGCGGCCTATATCGCCATTGGCCTCTTTGTCAGCATTAAGTCAGAAAGCCAGATCGTCAGCCTGATTGTCACCTCGCTGATCTGCGGCCTACTCTACCTACTTGGCTCAGAGATGCTGTCTGGCTTTGTCGGCAATCAAGGTGCAGAGCTGCTGCAACTGCTTGGTTCAGGCTCGCGCTTTAAGTCCATCACCAGGGGCGTGATTGATCTGCGGGATATTTACTATTATCTCTGCCTGATGGGGATCTTCCTCAGTCTCAACATTTATGGCCTGGAGAAAATCCGCTGGGCAGGCAATCCAGCCAGCAGCCATCACCGGAGCTGGCAGCTTGCCTGCGGTCTGCTCATCGCCAACTTCTTGGCTGCTAACTTCTGGCTGGCCCCGCTGGGCAGTAGTTTCCGCTCGGACATGACCAAGGGCAGCATTTACTCGATTTCGGATGCCACCCGCAGCTATCTCCAGCAGCTCCGCGAGCCGTTATTGATTCGCGGCTATTTCTCTGCTCAGACTCATCCCTTGCTGGCCCCGCTTGTCCCGCGTCTGCGTGACCTGTTGGAGGAGTACGCGGTTGCTGGTGGCGGTAAAGTGCGGGTAGAGTTTGTTGATCCAGCAGAAAATGCCGAGCTAGAGCAGGAGGCTGGCCAGAAGTACGGCATCCGGCCCGTGCCTTTTCAGACAGCCAGCAAGTATCAGGCTGCTGTGACCAACTCCTATTTCGATATTCTCATCCGTTACGGTGATCAGTTCGAGACGCTGGGCTTCCGCGACCTGATTGAGGTCAAAGCACAGGATGAGCGCAATCTGGATGTGGAGCTGCGCAACCCAGAATATGATCTGACCCGGGCGATCAAGAAGGTACTGTACAGCTATCAAGGTGGCGGCGACCTGTTCAGCTCGATTAACAAGCCCGTGGCCTTGACTGGCTACTTTTCTGCGGATGCCCAGCTACCAGAAGAGCTGCGCAAGCTCAAAGCAGACCTGCTAGCTTTAGCCAAAGATCTCCAGGAGCAGAGTGGCGGACGTTTTACCTCTACCGTGGTTGATCCAGAGGCAGACGGCGGCAAGATGGCCAAGAAGATTGGCGAGGAATACGGCTTCCGGCCCATGACTGCCAGCCTTTTTGATCAGAAGACCTTCTGGTTCTACATCACCTTGGCCAGTGGCGAGCAGATCATTGAAATCCCGCTGCCAGATGATTTGAATAAAGAGCAGTTGCAGCAGTCGCTGCAAGCTGGCCTCAAACGTTTTGCCACTGGTTTTGCCAAAACAGTCGCTCTCAGCGTACCTGAAAGCACCCCACCTATGCCCCAATTCGGGATACCAGGCGGTGGTCTCCAGTTCTCTGCCCTGAAAGATGTGCTATCCCAGGATCATGTGGTAACAGACGCGAATCTGAACAAAGGCCAGGTGCCCAGCGAGGCTGATCTGTTGGTTCTAGCCGCCCCGGAGAATCTGGACGAGAAGCAGCTCTTTGCGGTCGATCAATTTTTGATGCAAGGCGGCACTGTGTTGTTAGCTGCTTCGCCCTATAAGATCAATTTAGATCAAGACCTCTCAATTGCCGAGCACAAAACCGGACTTGAAGACTGGTTGACCCATCATGGTCTCAGTCTTGGCAAATCTCTGGTACTTGATCCGCAGAATAGCCCCTTCCCAGTGCCGACCCAACGCAATTTGGGCGGCTTTACGGTGCAGGAAATCCAGCTGGTCAAGTATCCTTACTTTGTTGATATCCGCCCGAATGGGATGAATAGCGAGAGTGGTCTGACTGGTGGCCTTAATCAGCTCACTCTGAACTGGGCCTCGCCGATTGAAATCAATCAGGACAAGAATAAAGGCCGCAAAGTGCTCCGGTTGCTGGAAAGCTCAGAGAAAAGCTGGCTTTCAACCGCAACTGAGGTGCAGCCGAATTTCAAACAACACGGCGAGTTGGGCTTTGCGATTGAAGGCAAGCAGGAAAAACATCTGCTGGCCGCAGCTGTGGAGGGTAGTTTCAGCTCCTATTTCGCAGGCAAGCCCTCACCTCTCCTGAAAAAGGAGGATAAAAAGGCGGAAGAGCCACTCAAACCGGAAGGCGAGGACAAAGCAGCCGAGGCAGAGAAGGAGAAAAAGGAGCAGGTGATCGTCCGCCAGATCGACAAGTCGCCAGACACAGCGCGAATCATCCTCTTTGCGTCCGGCAGCTTCCTCAGTGACCAGCTTATCGGCATTAGTTCCAGTGTGATGCGCAGCAACTACACGGCACCGGTGCAGCTTGCCGCTAATGCCGTTGATTGGTCGTTGGAAGATCGGGGCCTTTTGGCTATTCGGGGCCGGAGCCATTTCTCTCGCCCCTTGCATCCAATGGGTAAGAAGGGGCAGCTTTTGGTTGAGTATCTCAACTACGGCTTGGCCTTGCTCGGCTTGGCAGGTATCTGGTTACTCCGGGCGACCTGGCAGAAGCGGACAAGACAGGCGCAGTTAGAATTCCTGCGACCTTTTTCAGGGAGGGTATAATCATGCTTCAGCGCGTAATCTATGCCGCTGCGGTGCTGTTGGCTCTTCAGCTCGGCCTTGCGGTCTTCTTACAAGTGCGCAGCAGCTCGGAGCTGAACGCTGCCCCGCCAGATGCACTCTTTGTTTCCTTTGATCCAGCCAAGATTACGGCAGTGCAAATCAGCGCGACCGACGGAAAAAAGGTGACGTTGACCAAGAGCGGCAAGAGTTGGCTCTTGCCAGAGGTCTTTTCTGCACCCGCAGATGGTGGCCAGCTCGAGGCTTTGCTGCGCAAGGTGGCTGAGGCCAAGCAAGGGCTAGCTGTGGCTTCCACCAAAGGCGCGGCCAAGCGGTTTAAGACGGCGGATAAGGATTTCCTCCGCCACATCGTCTTTAAGGAGGGGGATAAAGCCGTTGCTGATTTCTATCTGGGCAATTCAGCGGGGCTGCGTCAGAGTTACGCTCGCCTAGCAGGCAAAGACGAGGTGGTCAGTCTGCCAATCAGCGACTTTGAAGCCGAGGTTGAGGCAGATAAATGGCTGAACAAGGGCCTGGCCCAGCTTAATCAGAATGACCTGAAGAAGGTCGAGCTGGCTGATATCGTTCTCACGAAAAAGGACAAGGATTGGCTCTTGGAGGGCGCAGCAGCAGGCGAGGCAAGCAAGGAGGAGATCAACAAGGCACTGGAAAGGATCACGGGTTTGGCCGTGCAAGGCGTAGTTGATCCAGCTCAAGCAGAGCCTTTGTTCAAGCAGCCTTCGGCAACACAGTTTACTGCCACGCGCAACGACGGCAGCAAACTCACCTATGCCTTGGTCAAGCAGGCTGATCATTATGTCCTGAAGACCTCGGCCAGTCCCTTGTATTTGAAAATCGGCAGCTGGCAAGCAGATGAGCTGGCCAAGCTGAAGCGGGCCGATCTCCTGGTCAAGAAAGAGGAGAAACAGGCTGCGGCCAACAACCCAGCCGGAGCCGCACCTGTTGCGACCCAGCCTGAACAGCAGGCTATCCCGCCAGTTCCGCAGTCAGCGCAGGAGCCGGTGAAAACAGAAGCAGCGCAGTAGCAGAACAAGCAGGTAGGCAAAGAAGAAGGCAGTTCCCAGCAAGACTGGGGGCTGCCTTTTTTGTTTTTGGCGCAAAATTGTCTGGTTTCAAGGGGATGTCGCAACGAGTTGCAGCTCGCCAGAGAGGAGTACAAGCAGTTTTTTCTTCTTCCTAAGTCGCGAGCAAAGGAGTTTGGCCGAGCAGAAAAGGAGTGCGGCTCGGCCAGAAAGGAGTTGGAGTCGGCAGGAAAGGAGTCTGGCTTGGCCAAACTCCTTTCTTGTTTGGCCGTAAAGGAGTTTGGCCGAGTAGGAAAGGAGTTCTGCTTGGCCGCACTCCTTTCTTGCCGAGTAGGAAAGAAGTTTGGCTTAACAAAACTCCTTGGTAAGTCGGCAGCAAAGGAATCTTGCCGAGCCGCAAAGAAGTCTTAGTGAGCCAAACTCCTATTGAATCGAGGCGTTGCCGGGTTTCCCTACATCCTTTTTAGAAGCAGCCACTTCCACATAAAGAGTTGTCACTTCATCTGCCAGTGTGGTGAGGTCGTCGGTCGTTGACAAGACTAAGAGCGGATTGCCTTTGTTGCGGACTTTGAGGAAATATGGCTCAACTATTTTCCAAAGTTTCTTCATTTTAGTCAGCAGCAGGTTGATCCGTTCGGTATTCCGCTTCTCCTTCAGTAAGACATCCAGGGCAGCATTAAACTCCGACACCGCAGTTTCCAATTGCTGCACCGAATTCTCATCCTGAAAGCCTGACTGATAGGCAATGTAATATTTGGAGATTCGTTGCGACAGCATCCGTTGTCTGCCAGAGAGGTTAATGATGTTGTCGATTTTTGCCCCGGAAAGTTCTTCGAGCTTTACCACCACGTCCTGACAAAATCCCAGCAAGGTCTCGCTCAATTCCATGACCAACGCGGCATTTTCCTTCTTGTAGGGCTGCTCGATAAGTCCCTTGAGCTTTGCAAAAGAAGTATCAACGGACACGAGAAGCTCTTGGATCGCCGCATCTTGCACCTTCTTCAACGCAACATGATTGTATTCAAATTTCTTCAGACCTGTCATGAGCTGATGGTGCGCTTCTTGTTTGGAAATACCTTGGCCGTGATACAAATAGGCCTTGGTAATCCGCTGCGACAACATTCGCTGCATTCCAGCCTTATTCATGAGATCAGAATAATTATCCGCTGCCTGCAAGGGCACTGCTAAGAGAGCGGTAACGAGAAGAGCTAACAGGGCGATACCTCTAAACTTTAGAGCATCCATCTCAATCTCCTTTAGATAGTATTTCACAGCAAAATTGCTATACACTCCGTATATTAAAGCAAAAATAACAAGTTCTGACAAGGTTGTGATGGGAGAAAGAGCGTGCGCAGGTCACGGGAAGATGTCAGCCAGATCAACAGAAAGCCCTTGCAGCAGCACAGACTGCACCGCGCCTTCGCCCTCAGCTTCCTGCCGCAACTGAAATTTGTTGCTGTTGTTGACGAAAACCTCCACGCTCTTCCGCTCAGGATCAACAATCCAATACTCCTGCACGCCAGCCTGCGCATAGGCCCGGAACTTGGTCCGCAGATCATGATAGGCTGAGGACGGCGACAGGACTTCCGCAACAAGATCAGGCGGCCCCTCAATCATCCGCTCGCCGATCAAGGCGGCTTTCTCCTTGCTGATAAAGAGGATGTCGGGCTGGAAGATGTTGCGTTCATTCAGCCGGACATCAATCGGCGAGGTAAACAGCCGGCCAGCTTTCTCTTTCTTGACAAACAAGGCCATCTGGATGGACAGTTCTAAAATAACTGCTTGGTGCAACGGAATTGGTGCTGGACTCATAACAAGTTTTCCGGCGATAAGTTGACAGGCTGTGCCTTCTGGCAGAGCGAGAAAACGTTCCAGCGCGGACTGACGCTGCTCTGGCCGACGAACGGAAGACTGTTTCGTTGCACGAAGCGTTCTGATGCTGGTTTCTGTCTGCATTGCCCCTCCTTATGCTGATACGTTGGCGTGCATCTGCATCCTGTAGCTGATCAGCCAGCATACGGAGCATGGGGCTGTTTGTCAAGCAATGAGGCGCAATCTTGGGCCATTGCTTCGGACGGGCGGCAGAGGAGAAGAGCGGCGGAATACATGCTAGCATGTACCGAGGAAACCATCTGGCATGTATTGCCGATATATGCTGAATGGTTTTCCAAAACATGCTGGCATGTATTGTTGGAACATGCCAGCATGTTTTGGAAAACTATTCAGCATGTTTCTGGGGGAGATGCGGGTGAAGTTTTAGAAGCGGTGGATGCAGTGTCGGCTACAGGCGGCCAGAACCGTGCTTCACGGATTAATTTATGGTAAGATCTTTTTCTTAAAGAATCCATGGCGCGTCTAGGAATTTCGCGCCATGGATGTTCTCGACATTCGGTTTCGGATTGATCTGGATTTGTTGCCAAGTAGAGTTCTATATATCGCAGTTTTTCGACCGCTTCTTCATCTTGAGATATCAGTCCAAGTGCCATGAGTTCATGCTTAACTAAAAGTGGGAATAGAATAGATGCAAAAGCCAGATGATAGAATTCCGACCACATGAACCGCGATGTGTTATTTCGTCCCGCCCCATGAGCTGCTGCACCCCGCATATCACAAAATTCCTTTGCCCAGCATTCTATAAGGCGGGCCGAGTTAGGACGCTTCGCGTGCCAAGCTGCTGTATATTCAGTATGCTCGATATCAGGTGCCTTTATCGCCTCAAGCTTCTCCTTGATGGCGCGACAGAATTCGTCTTTGTAATGGTTAATTCTGAATAGTCGTTCAAAGGCGGATTTTACCATTATTAACTCGACATGCTCTGGAACGTTAGGAGAGTCGGTGTTTGCCAAGACAAACTCTTCGATAGCTTCTATAATGTTATCTGGAATGATTTTCACTCTCAATAAGGCATCCAATAGCCTCGAATCTACACTTAGCTTATGATGGCAGCTTAATGCATGGTACGGTCGTATGAAAGTGAATTTATCGGATGACCATATGTAACTGGCTCCCCCATCTCGCCTACGTGTTGTAAAACCGAAGTATTTTGTGGAGTTTTCTTGATACTTCTGTACGACCAGTGAATAGGTGTCGTAGTTGCAATAATCGAAGTTCTGCGAAAATAACAAGCGATCTGCCAGAGCCGAAAACCCGATTAGCGGCCTGATCTTGAATAGGGCTTTGGCGACTGGTGTTGGGTCTTGCCCTGTATGCCAGTTGTCGATTTCGATGAGAGTTGCACTAGATATTAGATGATCAGCGTGATCTGCATATGCGGCCATCACACCGTCTATATCTGAAAGGCTTGCATATGGCAGGTCGTCTGGATATTTCCCACGGCTCCACGGTATTAGACGAAGACGACCGATCTCAGTTCGTTCGCGCAATAGCACCCACGGCAGGAAGGCAAGGCCTTTAGTCATATTTCCTTGGCAATATTTAGACAGTTACCCTTGTCAACAGAAGGAGTTCAGCAACAACGCAGTTGCTCGCCGGGCCTTGCTTGTCATGCCCGGTTCCTCCCCGTGCAGGTGACAAAGACATCCTCAAGGCTGGGGCGGACAGCAACGAGGCTGTCCTGCGGCCCAATGCACGGCTGGCTGGCGAGAAAGGCCAGCGGATCGGCGACCGCATCCTTGACCAAGACCCGCAGGCGCGCGCCAAGCTGGGCAGCGGCAAGCACCTCTGGCAGCTTGAGCAGTTCCTGCTTGAGCTGGCGCAGATTGGCCGAAGCAATCTCAATCACATGCGCGCCCATCTGCCGCATCAGTTCATCTGGCGGCCCCTCGGCCCGCTTCATGCCGTTCTCCAAGATAGACAGGCAGTGGCAGCGTTCGGCCTCGTCCATATAGTGGGTGGAGACGAGGATGGTCGTGCCTTGGTCGCTGAGATCAAAGAGCTGCTCCCAAAACTCCCGGCGGTTCTCCGGGTCAACAGCAGAGGTGGGTTCATCAAGGAAGAGCAGCTCCGGGCGGTGCAGCGTGGCTGCGGCCAGACTGAGCCGCTGCCGCTGGCCGCCGCTCATGCGTCCGGCAAGCTGGTGCTTGCGCTCTTCTAAGCCATAGATATGCAGCAGCTCGGCAATGCGCTGTTTCTGCGCCCGGCCTGACAAGCCGTAGATGCGGGCGGTGAACTGCAAGTTTTCCTGCACGGTCAGATCATCGTAGAGCGAGAACTTCTGCGTCATGTAGCCGATGCGCAGGCGCAGGAGTTCGGCATTTTGGGGTAAATGCAAACCAAGCACCCGCACAGTGCCGGAGCTGGGCGCGAGCAGTCCGGTCAGGACGCGGATGGCCGTGGTCTTGCCAGAGCCGTTCGGGCCAAGGAAGCCGTAGATGCGGCCTTTTGCTACTTTCAGATCAAGATCGCGCACGGCCATGAGCGGGCCAAAGCTGCGGCAGAGCTGTTCAGCCTGAATAACCGCCTCGCTCATGGCAGGTCAACCTGGGCAGGCAGACCAGCAGGGAGCTGCGCCGCGCTTTCCGGCAGCTGCACTTCGGTCAAATACATCAGGCGGGCGCGTTCTTCTTGGTTGAGGGCGTAGTAGGGCGTGAAGGCGGGTTCGGCGGCAATCCAGCGCACTTGGCCGCTGATGGGCACATCAAGGCCGTCCACATGCACAGTCAGCTTGTCGCCCATCTTGATCTTGACCCGGTACGGCTCAGGCAGATAGACACGGGCGTAGGGCGCGTTGCCAGCCAGCACCACAGCCAGCGGTGTTCCGGCAGCAGGACGCTCGCCCACGTGCCACGGCAGATCATCAAGGATGCCCGCGCAGGCGGCAATGACCGTGAGGTCGGCCAGCTTTTTTCTCTCCATCGCCAAGACAGCGGCGGCGGCATCGAGCTTGGCCTTGGCCGCCCGCAGGTCTTCCTCGCGGCTGCCCTTGAGCAGCAGGCGCAGTTCCTCCTGCGTCGCATTCAGATTGGCACGGGCGACATCACGGGCGGCCAGCGCCTTGTCCAGCTCTCCTTTGCTGCTGATGTGCTGCGTCAGCAGGCCGCGCAGACGCTCATGCTGGATCTCGCTCTCCGCCAACACGGCCTTGGCTCCAGCCACCTTGGCCGTGGCAGCGGCAATCTCTTCGGCCTGCGCCCCGTTGCGGAGTTTGTCCAGCTGGGCTGCGGCTTGGGCCAGCTCAGCCTCTGCCCGCCTGACCTGCGCCTTTTGCAGGGTGTCGTCCAGTCTGGCAAGCACATCCCCTTTTTTTACCATACTACCTTGGGCAACAGGCAGAGCGATAATTACTTCGCTGGCCGCAGCCGCATGAGCGACGCGATCGCGTTCTAAGGTGCCGAGGGCGACATTCTGCCGATGGGAATCACAGGAAGCGAGAAGGAGAAGAATGGCGGTGAGAAGGCGGCGCATGGTCTTGGCAAGGGAAGAATTCTACTGTGCAGGCAGCATAACGCGCAGGACTTCCGGCTGTCAACAGGCAAAGAAAGCTGTTGCCAGATGCGGAGGCAGCCTTTAGAATGAGGCTATGCTGCGATTCAGCGCATCATCTCAGCCAGTTGCAGGCAAAACGTCTCAGCCGTAACAGCAGGCCTGAAGAAAATCAATCCGCTCCTGTCTGGCCTCCTGTTGATAAGGGCAGATGCGTGCCTTAAACTGGGCGGTCAACATGCTACTATCTTTTCGCTATTCTGCAAGATTGCAGATTGGTATAATTTTTTGTTAGGAATCTGAGACGAGGGGGTAGCCATGTTCGAGATATGCGGACGACGGGTCAAGGTCGTGACTGGACCGAAATCGCAGACGGTCAATATTTGTACTCCCGACGGAATCCACGGTGTCTATGACTACATCATCAAGTTCTACCATCCCAGGTTCGTCACCGAGGCAGAACTTGCTCACATGTCTTTCTCATCGATTGAGGCGGTTGTGGCATTCCTCAAAAACGAATGCAGCGGTGACTTGGAGAAGGCACCCAGCAGCCCTATCGAGAAGCCTCTTGCGCAGGTACCGGCTGCGGGTCTCAAACCTCTGTCCAACTGGGAAATCACCGCAAGGCGGGTGACAGAGTCGGCAATCGATCAGCTTGTGGAGGAATTCGTTCGTTATCCATACCTGCATCGTTGCGAACACTCGATTCACTGTAGGCTTTACGAATTGATGGTGGCCAATGAGCAGCTAGCGGAGAAGCTGGTCTTCTCGCACTGGGTGACGCAGCCTGTCCAGAAAGAGTGGCCCGAATTCATCCCGCGCCTCGGAAAACGCCATGGAGCGTTTGACCTTGTGGTGCTCGCACCCGACTCCGTGGCGACCGCATCGCTTTCCGACTTCCAAGACGGGCGCATTCGTCCAAGCCTCGTCATCGAGATGGGCTTGGACTATCCGTACAAACACCTCTCGAATGATGCGCAGAAGCTGAGAAACAGCGGCATTGCTGACTCGTACCTGATTCACTTGACAAGGCAGCATGTTACTGACAACTTTCACGACGTGGAATCCCTGCTGCTCGATTGCGGCTTCAAGTCCGCATATGTTTGGCATCGTGGGACGACCGCTCGGTACAAGCGCGTTAGCGACGATAGTGTCACTGAGATGCAGGTTTGAACGATCCCTCTAACACTCAACAAGCAGGTTACAGCAGAGAGGGAACCGGTTTCTTTTGTTGCGGTATTTTTCGCATCATCCTGAGTTAATGCTCCTTTTTTACTCGCTGACAAAGGAGTTTGGCTTGGCAACAGAGGAGTTCTACCGACTTGCAAAGGAGTTGTATAGCTGTAGCGATATAAAATGATCATATTATATCGTTCTGAAAAAGCTCCTCAACCGAGCATCGATA
>NZ_JBLWEO010000059.1:0-28938 GCF_048287395.1 Candidatus Electronema sp. PJ
ACAACCTCAAGCATCCTGGCGAAGGTCGAACGCTCAACACCTGTCGATCGCTTAAAATCCTCATCACTCAAACGTTGCACACTTTCGTATCTCATTCACACAAGGTACACGGCAGGCTCGACTTATGCAAGGGGGCTATTGTGACATGACTTTCTTGCCCCCACTTTTTTCGTTATGGCAGGTGGGGACAGGTGATTTCTTGTGAATCAGAGAATAGCAGGCAACATACTGAAAGTCAATATGTTCAACAGTGCGAAATGAAGAAAAATGAAAGCCGGTGAAAGGCGTTTTGATCGGACTTCGAATCCGAGGGTCGGGGGTTCGAATCCCTCCAGGCGCACCAGTAATTGCAAGCTGTTACGCTGCTTGCTAGTCATTATCCCGCCGCGCTGAGATTCACGTCAAAGTCGGTGCAGCAACCAGAGCACCGTGTTCAGCACGCCGTCCTTGATCTGCGCATTCACTGAGTCAGGTGGAATCACCGCCTTTTCCTTGCTCACTGCGTCCATAATCAGCTGCCAGCTGCTGTAGAGCATGGGCGGCTGCGGAAAAGCAGGCAGTTCTGCCAAGTTGCCGATGTTCAGCAGGGCGACCTGCACATCTGGCTGGGCTGCCAGAGTGCTCTCCATTTTCCCGGCCAATTCTCCGACTAAAACCGCATTCTCTTGCCGCAGGAGGAGATGGGTAGCAAATATGGCGGTCATGGGATTGAGTGGCTGGTCAGCCAACAAGTGTTTGAGACCTGTTTCAGTCAGAATATTGCGTCCGTTCAGCAGGGCCAGCCGGAGCAACTCTGTCTGCCGCACGGCTACGCTGGCCGGATCAAAGCCCTTGCCCAGTTCAGCCATCAGCACAGCGGCAATCGGCAGCGCGGCTCGAAAAGTATCTACACCAGGGAGCCAGGATTGCTCCGCCAAGGTAAAGACCTGCGTCTGCCAACCTGCCAGCGTGACAATAAATATCTCGTAGATTTCGCCTGGCTCTTCCTCCACCCGCAGCCGATAGGTGCCGGGATCAAGCTCTATATTCAGCGCAAAAAAGCTACTGCGTTTATCACAGCGGCCTTGGCTTGGTTCAGCGAGTAGTTTGCCGCTGAGATCGTGCAAAGACAGGCCCAGCCAAGGAGATGCGGCTTCCGTGCTCAGGCCACGGCAGAAGAGAAAGAGCTGACTGCCATTGCCTTGCTTGAGGTGCACAGTTCGGGACAGCTTACGTGCTGCCTTTTCGTGCTCCTGCCGCCAAGTTATGGTCTGTGGCATGGGCACTGGCGTATCAAACTGCACTGGCGGGCCGTCAAAGACCTGGCTTTCCGTATCAGCCTTAACTTCAATCAGGCTATCTGCCTGGATCCGGCCTACCTTGAACCGGGCCTTGTACAATCCCGGCGCAACTTGAGCCTCCAAGCTACCAACTCCGGCAGCAATCCGCTGAAACTGGCTATCCACTAAATAAACCTCGGTCAGACTGTCCGCTGCCCGGATAGTCAGGGCAACCTGCTCAAACGGTGATTTGCTCATTATTAGGCACCTCGATGATTTTCTGGCGGCCTGTATTCTTGACCGCTATTTTGTACAGCCCAGGTTCCAGAGCAAGGGTGAGAGGAGAGGTTGTTGCCTGCACCTGTCTGATCTCCCTGAAACTGCCATCATACAACACCAACGTTTCTGCCCCAGTATATGCAGTCAAGCTCACCTTAACTGGGATGGTGGCTGCTGCCTTCCGTTTGCAGAACACGATGTCCTGCGTGGAATCAAGCATGATGTCTGGCGGCTTGATCGTAACGTTACCAGCAAA
Organism: Candidatus Electronema sp. PJ; assembly: GCF_048287395.1. Classification (NCBI taxonomy): domain Bacteria; kingdom Pseudomonadati; phylum Thermodesulfobacteriota; class Desulfobulbia; order Desulfobulbales; family Desulfobulbaceae; genus Candidatus Electronema; species Candidatus Electronema sp. PJ. Next base: position 1,795 of record NZ_JBLWEO010000059.1, read on the forward strand.
TCTGCCAATGCTGTTGTGGAGGTGATTCTTGAGCTGCTGACCTGTCACCTGGCCTTGTGCATCCGGGCTAGCAACTTTTAAGGCATCAAGCAAGGCTTTGGTGAAGATGCCAGAGATTCTACCGTCCTCAAATTTCCTCTCTTTGGCTGCACTGCCCCGGCGGGCAGCAAAGGCATAGAAGTAGCGCACGCTGTCCGCGCCAATGCTGCCCTGGCCAACCACATACTGCGGCTCGCGGATTTCATACGGCAGATTGACTGTGCGGCAGCAGTCCATGATCAGGACAATTTCATCAAAGACCGCATGACTGCGCAGCCATTCAGCGTAATCCGTCACGGCAATGTGCCAGGGGAACATCCTCTTGGCATTGGCGGCGTAGAGAGCAGTCTTGCCAATGTCGCGGGGATCACCGAAGCCGTGGCCTGAGGTAAAGATATACAGCCGTTCCCCTTCCTTTTTCCCGTCGTAATAGTCCCCAATAAACTTCTCAAACAGGGTCTCTACTTGGTTGGGCGTGGGGAGAGCGTCTTTCGGGTTGAAGTCTGAGGAGAGCACGCGCTGGATGTTCTCTGGTGGCAGGTTGCCACCAGCCGGGTCACGCAACCAGGCGCAGAAGTCATTGGCATCATTGACCGGCCCCTTGAGCGGATCCAGCCCTATCAAGGGATAGTTGTTGATACCAATGACAATGGCATGATGTTTGTTGTTGGGCATCAGCTTGTCTGGCATGAGCCAGCACCTATGTCGGAAGTTGATCATGCAGATAGCGAAAGGGCCGGACAGAAGATTCTGCCCGGCCCTGTTTATTCAGCGCATCCCGATCAGCCGTTGTTGGCGAATCGGATCAGATGCTCGACAATCGCCGCTAACGGTGCAGGTCTGTTTGAGCTGGAGGCCGAAACCGCCGCCGATTTCCACGAGGACGGCACCGCTCCATTTCTGTCCCAGGAACCGCCCGGCTCAAAGGCAGTCTGCGCTCTACCGCCCTTGACCGGAGTCCAGAGGAAGTCAGGATGAGCGAAGCTCCGCCATTCACCGCCGATGATCCGACCGGACACATCGAGTTCCAAGTCGTACAGATAGCGCACCTCCTTGATTGCGTCATGGCTGGCACTGTCTGGAGAGCTATGGCTGGGCTGGGTCTCTACCATATAGGAAACATACATCTCTATGCCGACAATGCTGGCAGTCTGGTTGCTGTGATACGAGGAAAACTTATCTCTGGTGTAATTAGCCCTCGACACAGCAGCTGCGGACAGCGAGCTTTGGTAGGTCATACTCTGCGGGTTGAAATGGCGGTATCTATAACCCAACACCGGCTGATTCCAGACCTCATAGTCATAGGTTACATCCATCACCATGCCACGTTTGGATGCACCAATCTGGTTGACGATAGCGAGATGCCAGGTGCCTGGGTTGGTATCAAAGGCTGACTGATCAAGCAGGCGACCATTGGCATCCCTGGCCGGATTAGCAGTATTGCAACGGCCACCAATAAATTTGATTGCAGATGGCACCCTGGCCCAGAGCAGCGAGGCCAGTGCTTTGATATCCGAAGGATAGAAAGTTATCTGGGTATGTCCATCCGCAGCCAGCACTGTGACAGCATTGGTCGGACGAGGGAGCATGTAGGCAGCAGGTGCCCAGCCATGGCAGATCCCCATCCAGGCGGCCACACTGCCATTGCTCTGATAGATGGCTTGACCTTCCGCCCACATTTTCTTGGTGAGGGTGTAGTTGTTGTCACCGACTAGCCGATCATATTTCTCAGACGGCGAAAGCGAATTAACCGGAACACTGGATGCCGGATGGGTCTGCACATAGTTGTGGCATTGCTGCCAGTCATATGTATTGGGGAAGCCCGGATCAGCATAGCGTTTTCCAAGGATGCCCCGGCAGATTGCCCAGTAATCATCTGACCAAGGCTGAACACTCAGGCGGGCCTGCATCAGGTTATTGCTCTGCATACTTTGCAGGCCAGTGTAACTGAGGGTATCTACCAGGTTCTGTGCCAGATCGTTGGAGTTGAAGGCAGCCCGACTGGAGCGTTCTGTATCATTGGCCTCAAGCAGCGTGCGCAGTTCATCGCGGGCAGCGACATACTCCTTACCGTCTATCGCAGCTTTGTCAAAGAGAGGAAGGGTTGTGGCTGTTTCGCCGGGCTGCTCAGTCCGCTTAACCAGCTGCCGGTCCATGAACGCCTTTGGATCGCTGTCAAAGGCCTGCAAGTCAGCCAAGAGCTGCTTGGCTTGCTCATCGCTTGGAGTATCATCCGTAACCGTATCGGCAACTGGCGGTTGCGGCTCCACAGCTGTTTCAGTTTCAGGATTCTGGCTTGGTGGGGCTGTGTTGCAACCGCAGCCACAACCTTCTGATTTGTCTTTGAAGATGTTGAGTATTGGACAGTTGTGTTCTTTCGGCGGGGTGGACATAGCTTCCTCCTTTGGGATGGGTGGGGTTTACTGCTGCTTGAAAAGCATAAAACAACGCTACACTAAAATCAGCTCGTTGCCAAGATGATAACTACTATACTTTGTTTCATGAGCTGATTAAAGGTCGTTTTAGGTCAAAAAGAGGAACTCTTGCGGCAATAAACCTCACCTCTTGGCTTTGTTCTTCAGCTCCTCAGGGTTCAGCAGTTCAATCTTTCTTCCCTTCACCTGAATCAGCCCTGCCGCACTCATTTCAGCAAAGATGCGCGACAGCGTTTCCGCGCTGGTGCCGAGCAAGTTGGCCAGCTGCTTTTTCGGAATATCCAGCGTGACCTGATCCATCCTCGCCTGTATCCTGGCAAGATAGAGCAGATGGCTAGCCAGGCGGGCTGGCACCTCTTTGAGCGAGAGGCTCTCGATTTTGTCCGCAAACCGCCGCAATCGCCGCGCTAAGGCAGCAATGATGGCCAGGGCCAGGTCAGGATGGGCGGTAATGAGAGCGATGAACTCCTGCTTGGGGAAGAAGAAGGCCGTAGAGTCACCCAAGCTTATCGCACTGGCTGGGAAATGCTGCCCATGAAAGACCGGCACAATACCAAACGGCTCGCCCGGCCCCAGCACATACAGGATTTGCTCTCGCCCATCCAAGGCCATCTTGAACACCTTTACCTGCCCCGCAACAACCATGTAGAAGCCGCTGCTCGTATTGCCTTCCAGAAAGATCACCTCGCCTCGTCGGAAATGCCGCTCCTGGGCAATTGCTGCCACCTGCTGGAGCAGCATCTCGGATAGCCCTTTGCAGAGAACCGACGCGGCCAGCACCTTCTCTTTATTTTCCATACCGCTCCGTTACCGAAAATTTATCTTTTCTCCTACAGCGGAGAGCAAATCGGCTTCTTCTGTTGAGATTTTTCTGAGTTAATGCTCCTTTCTTACTCGCTGACAAAGCAGTTTGGCTTGGCAAAAGAGGAGTTGTACTCGGCAGAAAAGGAGTCTGGCCGACTAGCAAAGGAGTTTTGCCAAGCCAGAAAGGAGTTCTGCCGACTAAGAAAGGAGTTATAGTCGGCGAAACTCCTTTGCTAGTCGGCAAGAAAGCAGTTTGGCCAAGCCGAACTCCTCTGCTGCCGAGTATAACTCCTTTCTGACCGAGCCAAATTCCTTGGCAAACGAGTAGGACTCTTCACCTGCTTATTCGGGTTATTTTTTTTCTATTCTTGATCTAGGTCAAGGGCTGGCCCCTCATTTGCCGCTACACTCGATATAGACAGAAACTGCTTCTCAGCGCAAGCAAAAAGAGAAGCAGGATTGTGCTGAAGAATCAGCTTGACATCTGCCGCCCGTCCGCGTACAAGGCGTATGTGGCACAAAAGTGCAGGCAGATGTTCAAAATTGTAGCCAGGAGCGAGCCGACCATGAATTTAGCTTCGTTTGTCGCTAACCAGTGCCTGGCCTATCTCCTGCAAAACAGTTCCGATCCCTTACAGCAGCAGCGATCAGGGGGGAAACCTCCTCTCTATCCGCCTTGGTCATCTGCTGCTGATTCTTTCCGTTCTCTCTGTACCGGCTGCGGTGCTTGCGCGCAAGCCTGCGGCAGCAGCATTATCAGCATGAACGAGGACGACTTGCCGACCGTAGATTTCTCGCGCGGCTCCTGCACCTTCTGCGGCAACTGCGCTCAAAGCTGCCCGACCGGTGCCTTGCAGTTCGACCCAGATAAAGCACCCTGGCACCTTGCTCTCCATATCGCAGAAAGCTGCCTACTCCGCAGCCGGATGCTTTGTCTTACCTGTGTAGAACAGTGCGACCAGGAAGCAATCCGCCTGCCGCAAGACCAAGGCCAGTTTCCGCAACTCGCCACTGCACAGTGCAATGGTTGCGGTGCCTGCGCCAGCGTCTGCCCGGTTGGCGCAATTTCCTTTGTACCTATCAACGAGGGTGAATGAGATGAATCTGTCTGGCATTGTTGTCCATATCCATCCTGCCTGCCCAGTAGCTCTGCGCGGGCGGCTGACTGACCTGGCTGGTGTGGAGATTCACACGATTAGGGAAGACGGCAAAATGGTGATCAGCGTTGAAGACACGTTAGAGACAGCTCCAGCAGAGATGCTGCAACGGGTGCAGAACCTGCCAGATGTGTTGTCTGCGGATATGATTTACAGCTATCTCGGCTCAATGCAGAATAGCGTCCCTTATTTCCAGCAGGGCAAGGCGTGGCCGAGCTACGGCCAAGGAGCCAGAGCATGAATATTTCCGGCATCGTGGTTCACGCCCGCCCTGAGCACACTGTAACCTTGCAGCAGCAGCTGACAGCACTGTCTGGCGTGACCGTCCACGCGGCCCAAGATGACGGCAGGATGGTCATTACCATCGAGGATACCCCAGAAGCAGTTCCGGCTGAGACCTTGATGCAGGTGCAGAACCTACCTGGCGTACTGTCTGCGGCCATGATCTATAACTACTGCGATGAGTGAATACTCGTCGCAACAGCACAAGGTAGGAGGAAACCTATGAAACTGACTCGACGTGATTTCATCCGGGCCAATGCGGCTGCCGCTGCTGCGGCAGTGGTCGGAACCCAGCTGCCAGCAGCCGAGGCTCTGGCCCAGAAAGAAGAAGACAGCGGCATCAAATGGGACAAGGCTCCCTGCCGTTTCTGCGGTACCGGTTGCGGTGTCTTGGTTGGCACCAAGGACGGTAGAGTGGTGGCCACCCAGGGCGACCCGGATGCGCCAGTCAACCGGGGACTCAACTGTATCAAAGGCTATTTCCTCTCTAAGATCATGTACGGCAAGGATCGGTTGACCCGGCCCTTACTGCGCAAGAAGAACGGCCAATACGATAAGAACGGCGAGTTCACCCCGGTGTCTTGGGATGAAGCCTTTAACATCATGGAGCTGAAGTTCAAGGAAGCAATCAAGAAGAGTGGGCCGGAGTCAGTGGGCATGTTTGGCTCAGGTCAGTGGATGATTTGGGAGGGCTATGCCGCCCAGAAGTTCCTCAAGGCTGGGCTGCGCACCAATAACCTGGATCCCAACGCCCGCCACTGCATGGCCTCGGCTGTCACCGGCTTCATGCGCACCTTTGGCATTGACGAGCCAATGGGCTGTTATGATGACATTGAGCAGGCAGATGCCTTTGTTCTCTGGGGTTCCAATATGGCTGAGATGCACCCGATTCTCTGGTCACGAGTCACCAGCCGCCGCCTCACGGCCAACCACGTTAAAGTAGCGGTGATGTCGGTGTATGAGCATCGGAGCTTTGATCTGGCCGACCTGCCGATCATCTTCAAGCCGCAAAGCGATATGGTGATTCTTAACTATATTGCCAATTACATCATTCAGAACGGCAAGGTGAATCAGGATTTCGTCAAGCAGCACGTCAAGTTCAAGATCGGCACCACCGACATTGGTTACGGCCTGCGGCCTGAGCATCCAAAAGAGAAGGCGGCCAAGAACGCGGCCAAGGCCAACGACGCGGTTGATTGCAGCTTTGAGGACTACGCCAAGTTTGTCGCTGAGTACACCGTGGAGAAAGCAAGCGAGATGTCTGGCGTGCCGAAGAAAGACCTGGAGGCTCTAGCCGAGCTGTACGCTGACCCGAAGAGAAAGGTGATGTCCTTCTGGACTATGGGCTTCAACCAGCATACACGAGGTACCTGGGTCAATAACATGATCTACAATATCCACCTGCTGGTGGGTAAGATTTCCGAACCAGGCAACAGTCCCTTCTCGCTCACTGGTCAGCCTTCAGCCTGCGGCACGGCCCGCGAGGTCGGCACATTCGCCCATCGCCTGCCTGCGGACATGGTAGTCACTAACCCAGAGCACCGCCATCATGCCGAGGAAATCTGGAAATTGCCGGAAGGGACGATTCCAGACAAGATCGGCTTCCATGCGGTCATGCAGAACCGGATGCTCAAGGATGGCAAACTCAATGTCTATTGGGTGATGTGCAATAACAACATGCAGGCGGCACCGAATCTGAACGAGGAGAGCTATCCAGGCTACCGCAACCCTGACAACTTCATCATTGTCTCGGATGTCTATCCGACCGTCACTGCTTTGGCTGCTGACTTAATCCTGCCTGCGGCGATGTGGGTGGAGAAAGAAGGGGCTTGGGGTAATGCCGAACGACGCACTCAGTTCCTGCGGCAGCAAGTCAAGGCCCCTGGCGAGGCCAAGAGCGACCTCTGGCAGATTGTCGAGTTCTCCAAACGCTTCAAGACGGATGAGGTCTGGCCCAAGGAACTGCTGGACAAGAATCCTGCCTATCGAGGCAAGACCTTGTTTGATGTGCTGTATGCCAACGGCCAGGTCAACAAGTTTCCTTTAAGCGAGCTGCAAAAAGGCCATGACAATGATGAATCGAACTATTTCGGCTTCTATCTCCAGAAAGGCTTGTTTGAGGAGTATGCTATGTTTGGCCGGGGCCACGGCCACGATCTCGCCCCGTTCGAGATGTATCATCAAGCACGCGGCTTGCGCTGGCCAGTAGTTGATAACAAAGAGACCCTCTGGCGCTTCCGGGAAGGCTATGACCCCTATGTCAAGAAAGGTGAGGATATCCGCTTCTACGGTCACAAGGACGGCAAGGCAGTGATTTTCGCTCTGCCCTACGAGCCGCCGCCAGAGATGCCAGACGCAGAGTACGACCTCTGGCTCTGTACAGGCCGGGTGCTAGAGCATTGGCATTCTGGCTCCATGACCCGCCGGGTGCCAGAGCTGTATCGGGCCGTGCCAGACGCAGTAGTCTTCATGCACCCAGAGGACGCAAAGAAACGAGGCCTCAAGCGCGGTGAGCTGGCCAAGATCGCATCCCGTCGGGGCGAAGTCACCTGTGCAGTGGAAACCCAGGGCCGCAACAAACCGCCGCAGGGGTTGATCTCCATTGCTTGGTTTGACGAAGGGCGACTGGTCAACAAGCTGACCTTGGATGCCACCTGCCCGATCTCTAAGCAAACTGACTTCAAGAAATGCGCAGTCAAAGTGACCAAAGCTTGAGAGGCTGCCTGTGAACTCTACACACCCCAACAGCGGGCAGGAGCAGTCGCCAGCGCGGCGGCGTTTCCTAACCGAGACCATCCCGGCGGCAGCAGGGGCATTGGTGCTGGCTGTGGGACTGGTCGGGCATCAGCGTTCTGCCAAGGCCTTGCCGCCCTATGCGGTGAGACCGCCTGGTGCCTTGAATGAGGACAAATTCCTTGCCGCTTGCCTGCGCTGTGGCCAGTGTGTGCGGGCCTGTGCAGAAAATCTCCGGCAGGATAAGAGCCGCAGTGAAACGCAGGCAGCGACTGCTTCAGCACCCCAGCTAGGGGAGTTTGTTGCGCAGCTCGCGGAACTGGGTGAGAACGCGCCCCTGGAAACTGCGGTGCCAGTGCTGCGGCTAGCGGAGTTCGGGAGCGATATTCCACCGGGCACGCCGTATTTCATTCCCCGAATCAGCCCCTGCCGGATGTGTGAGGACATGCCCTGCGTGAAAGCCTGTCCTTCTGGCGCATTGAACAGCAAGCTGGCCTCTATTAACGAGGCCAGAATGGGGCTGGCCGTACTGGTAGATCAGGAAAACTGCCTCAACTGCCTTGGGCTGCGCTGCGATGTTTGCTACCGCAACTGCCCGGTAATCGACAAGGCACTGACTTTGGAAATGCAGGTGAATCAACGAACCGGAGTTCATGCCCGTTTCATCCCGACTGTGCATTCCAAGCACTGCACTGGTTGTGGCAAGTGCGAGCGTTCCTGTGTGCTGGAAAACGCAGCAATCAAAGTGCTGCCCTTGGCGCAGGCACGAGGAACCTTAGGGAGCCATTACCGGGTGGGCTGGGAGGAAAAGGATAAGGCTGGTCATTCGTTGATCCCGGAGGCCTTGCAGTTGCCTGTCCGCAGACCGGAGGATAAGCTATGAGCAAACAAAGAAGGCCAGGGCAAGAGGCGGTTACGAGAAAGGGCTGGCTGCGGGCCAATACATGGCTGCTGCTCCGCCGTGCTTCGCAGCTTGGCATCTTAGGAATGTTTCTCCTAGGGCCGCTGGCTGGCTTGTGGTTGATCAAAGGCACGCTGTCCGCCAGTACCGCCTTTGGCTTCCTACCGCTCAGTGACCCACTAACTGTGGCCCAGTCCTTAGTTGCAGGTCATGTGCCTGCGGTGGAGGTGTTGGTCGGCCTGTTGGTGGTGCTGGCCGTTTATACCGTGCTCGGTGGGCGCGTGTATTGCGCTTGGGTTTGCCCGATCAACCTACTAACCGACGCAGCTGCCTGGCTCAACCGGCGGCTGGCAATCAAAGGAAACCTCAACCTGAGCAGAAGTCTGCGCTACTGGCTGCTCGGCCTGATTGTTATCTCTGCTGCTGGCACCGGCAGCATTATTTGGGAATGGTTCAATCCAGTGACGATGGTGCAACGAGGCCTGCTTTTCGGCATGGGCTTGGCGTGGCTCCTAGTAGCAGGCATCTTCCTCCTTGATGCCTTTGTCCTCCGGCATGGTTGGTGCGGCCATCTCTGTCCGGTCGGAGCCACTTACAGTCTGCTGGGCCGTTTCGCCCTGCTGCGGGTGAAAGCCTCTGGCCGCGAACAGTGCATCGACTGCCTAGACTGCTTTGCTGTCTGCCCAGAACCGCAGGTCATCCGACCTGCGCTCAAGGGGGATAAATACAGTTCAGCAGTCATTCTTTCCCCTAACTGTCTCAACTGTGGGCGATGTATTGATATCTGCCCGCAGGATGTGTTTTGCTTCTCTCAACGAACCTGATGGAGTCTGTCATGAAAAAGACCGTTCTTACCCTTTCCCTGCTGGCCCTTGCGCTCTCTTGTTCTCTTGCCTCTGCCAAAGAAGAGGCAAATTCACCGAAGCAAGATGAAGGGTCACAAGTACAGCAAGTTGATGTCAAGGCAGATGCTGAAGAGTTGAAGCCGCTGCGCAAGAACCCGATTGCCGGGCCTGAAGACCCGCCTGTGGATGTGGATTGGAAGACCAAAGATACCAAAGTGCCCCGCACTTTCCTTCATCAGCCGCCAGTGATTCCGCATGACATCAAAGGATTCACTCTTTCAACCAAGCAAAATGACTGTCTCGGTTGCCACGGTGTCGAGGGTTCCGGCGCACTCAAGCCGTTCAAAACCCATTACCTTGACCGGGACGGCAACGTGACGGAAACTGTCTCTGCCCGCTGGTATTTCTGTACACAGTGCCATGTTGGTCAGGTTGATGCACTGCCTTTGGTGGAAAATGCCTTTGGCAGCAGCAAGGGGAAATATTCATTAGGAACTAAGGAGTAAGTTGAACTGCTCCAACGCAGGCAGCTAGGGAGAGCGGAGCGCACTCAGGCCTGCTGGTTTTCCTGATCACGAAACCACGCATTCGCAACTATCAAATGCACGCATTTGGTCGGCACAAATGCGTGCATTTGTGAGCGGCGAAAGCGTGCAGTTCAGCAGCCGGACATCGAGCGGAGCACTCAATTCCGCCAGGCTGCAAGGTGGGGGCTTCCTTACTGCGCCCAGAATTGCAGCTCTGGTCATTTTGTGATACTTCGACTGTATTTTTCAGATTCAGTAAAAAATAGGCTTGCATTTTTCGCTAAATCTGAGATGATGCTGTTTAAAACAATTAAGCCTTAGAACGGTCAACTTTCTGACCTGAAAAATCAAAGAAGGAGGAGTGTATGAAGGTGAAGGTCGCAGTCTGGTCGTGCGCTGCTTTGCTTGTCACAGGTGCAGCTCATGCCGCAGAAGACAGCCGTCCTGCCGCATTGTCTCAAGAAACCAAACAATGTTTGCAATGCCACAAGGACATCAACACCGGCATGTATCAGGAGTGGGGCGAAAGCAAGCACTTTGGTGCCAATGTCGGCTGCTACGAGTGTCACAAAGCGGAGAAGGGCGAGAAAGATGCGATTGACCACAACGGTTTTTCCATCTCCGTCATTGTCTCGCCCAAGGACTGCTCGCGCTGCCATGCCAAAGAGGTGGAGGAGTTTGAAGGCTCCCATCATTCCAAGGCTGGCCAGATCATGGGATCCTTGGACAACACCTTGGCTGAGGTGGTCGAAGGCAACAAGGGCATGAAGACCGAGGCCTTCCCGAAAGGTGTTTCCGCCGCAGCGGTCAACGGCTGCTGGCAATGCCACGGCAACGTGGTGCAAGTGCTGCCCAACGGCAAATTGGATCCTGCAACCTGGCCGAACACCGGCATTGGCCGCATCAACCCGGACGGCAGCGAAGGCAGCTGCGCGGCCTGCCATTCACGGCACAACTTCTCCGCTGCTCAGGCCCGTAATCCTGAGAACTGCGGCAAGTGCCATATGGGGCCTGATCATCCGCAGATTGAGATTTACAACGAGTCCAAGCATGGCATTGCGTATCAGGCCAACAAGGACCGGATGAACATGAATTCCTCCAAGTGGGTTGTGGGCGAAGACTACTCTGCCGCACCAACCTGCGCTACCTGCCACATGTCCGCCACTAAGGACATGGATGTTTCTCATAACGTTGGCCTGCGCATCAAGTGGAACAACCGCCCAGCGATCTCTAAAGAGACACACACCGTGGACGCTGGCTGGGGCTTGGAGTCTGCCAAGGTGACTGGCGATGAGCGGCGGGCTAACATGAAGAAGGTCTGCATTTCCTGCCATAACGTCAACTTTACCGACAACTTCTTCATTCAGTATGAAGAGCTGATGAAGCTCTATCATGAGAAGTTCGGCAAACCAGGTCTGAAGCTCTACGAAGCCGCCACCAAAGTGCTGAAGGCAATCAAAGGGCCAGAGTATGTCCAGTTCGCGCAAGCGATTGACTTCACGTGGTACGAGATATGGCATCATGAAGGCCGCCGCGCACGGCATGGCGCAGCGATGATGGCTCCTGATTACACCCATTGGCACGGTACCTACGAGGTAGCCAAGCATTGGGCTGCTAAGTACATTCCTGAGCTGAAGGAAGTGATTGAGCAAGGCAAGGGCAGCGCGAACAAAGAAGCGGTAACTGCGGCTGAAGAGCTGGAGACACTGCTGACTGAAGTGCTGAACAGCGATGACCACAAGTGGTTCATCGGCAAGGAAGACGCAGCTGACAAAGAAGAACGGGCAAAACGCGCCGAAGAGTTCAAGGCCAAGTACGCCAAATAAGCTGGCGAGACTGCGCTGAACAGAAAGGCCGGGCGGATTTTCCGCCCGGCCTTGTTTTATTGGCACGACGTTCTTGGTAACACCAAACCGGAGAAACTTCAGGTTCTTCCGGTTTTCAGATCACACCGCCCAAAGACTCAAAACTGACTCATCTGATTCATCATCTTGAGTTTTTCGGCTCCCATGTTCTTTTCCATCATCTGCGGTTGGATGATACTCTGCATATAATTCTTTGAAGCATTTTGCACCATCATTTTGCCTCTCATCTGATCCTTAAGAGGCATCGCATCGTAGTTTTCAGCCATAGTTTTCTGCTGCATCTTCATTACTGCCTCGTTTATAATCTTTAAAATGGAATCATCAATCTTTACCTCAGAGGCAGATACAGGTGAAGCGAAGAAACTTAAAGTAAACATTGCTCCTGCCAGAGATAGTGATACTGCCAAGTTAGCTTTCATTTTCTCCTCCTAACTTTTTATTGGTCATTTACCTTCTTATACTTTCAGGATACAACAAGCTCAATGAGAAGTCAATGTGCCTCAAGGCGTTTATATAAATAATATCAATACTTTTTCTTGATCTAGATCAAGAATGGCACCAGTAATGCTTCAATGAACTGCAAGGGGAGGTTGTGCAGAGGAAGGTTTCCAGGCAGCCTTTTGATTTGTACGGAACTGAGGCGAATGGCAACCGCGTTGGAACGAAGAGGTGGTTGCTACGAGATGATTTCCAGTCAGCAGAGCTTCTTGCTGGCTGCCTAAAACTTCTTTTTGGCCAACTTGCAGAGGAGTTTGGCCAAGCCGAACTCCTTTCCTGATAAACAACAAAGGAGTTTTGCCGACTCAAACTCCTTTCTGAGTCGGCAAAACTCCTCTGCGGCTTGGCCAAACTGCTTTGGTAGTCGGCCAGACTCCTTTGCTGCCGAGCAAGATTCCTTTGCAACTCGGCAGAACTCCTTTCTTGCCTAGCCAAACTCCTCTGCGGCCAAGCAACAAAGGAGTCTTGCCGACTGCAACTCCTTGGCCAGCGAGCCAGAAACGCTGGTTGCCCGCTACAATTTGAGCGCACCGAGCTGTTTTACGAGCTGAATTTTCTGCCTTTTCTGTTATGACTGCGTGTCCTCGGCTTGCAGCACGCTGCCGTAGATTTCCAGGTTCAGCTCGGCAAAGAAGATCTCCATAAAATCATGTCGCCGCCGGGCGATTTTCCGGCCAACCGAGGTTAACATCTCGCGGTGTACTTTCGACATTTTTACCTGGAACTCGCGATAGGCAGTGTCTTCCCCAGAATAGGCTTGCGTCGTCTCGTGATCGACCTCAGCGTTATGCAGCCGCGCACCAATCTGGCCAGCAAAAAGAAAAGCCCGGCCTATGCCGATAGCTCCGATGGAATCCAGCTTGTCGGCATCAAAGAGGATGCGCGCCTCTAGGCTCTCTGGCTCTGAACTGCCCCGGAAACGGTGGGCGCGGATGCAGTGGCAGATTGCGGCCTGGTCTTCTGCGCTGTAGCCCAGCGCGCGGAGAATTGGCTCTGCCATGCCTGCGCCGAGATCCGCATGACAAACCCCGCCTTTGCTGCGGCTCTCCTCGCTGCGGCCTATGTCATGGAGTAACGCTGCGGGCGCAAGGATGTCCAGCCGCGCCCCCAGCTTGCGGCCTATGGCCATAGCGTTTTGAAAAACCCGCTCAGTGTGATCTGGGCCGTGCGAGCCGCCTTCTTCCAGGCAGTGCTGGGTGCTGATTTGGCGCAAAGCGGCCAGTAGCTCTGGCGAGACAGCTGCTTCCTCGTTTTTTTTCATGATTTATTTCCCAAAATATTCTTGCAGCAGCCAGCGCAGGCCAAGCAGCAGCAGCTCTTCGTCATCACCAGCCAAGGCGCGGAGTTCCAGCACCGACAGCGGGCGGTTCATCTTGATTCTCCCGTCGGCCATCTCCTGGCGAAAGAAATCCAGGTTGTAGAGGGCCATGACAAACTGATCCATCTGGTTTTGGCTGAGACGAAATCCGGCCTGAATCTTGGGATGCTGGAACAGCTGGAGCAACTGGTCGTTGGCGCGATTATATTCGAGCAGCCCCTGATCCTGAAAATAGTCTAGCGCGGTTTGCGTCTGCTGTTCGGCAAAGCCAAGACAGTGTGGTTCGCGAAGGAGAACGAATTGCTCCTCGATGGCATTGTCAGTTCGGCGCGAAGCCCCGCGTCCAGCAGGATAGGCGCGGCAGGCGGCGGGCCGGTCTTCATACACACTGCACCCCTGCTCAGTGACAAACACGCAGCTGGCCCTGCCATCATCAATCATGGTGAGAAAACAGGCCGGAAAGACCATGCCTTCCTCCCAAGCCACGATCACATAGTGCTCAAGAAAGCTGCCAGAGTCCATCTTGAGCCGCTGTTTCAGGCGCAACACGTCGTAGGGTGTTAAGGCAAGGTCGAGCTGGCGGCAGCATTCGGTGAAACAGGCCAGGCCAGGATGACAGGCAAAGCAGAATTGCGCATCAGCCGCAAGGGGATGGCAGTGGAGGGGCAAAGAGGCGGGCATGGCTGGCGGATCAGGTAAAACGAATAATAAAAAGGGGGCAAATACCACATGGCCCCCCTTCCATAGAACAGCTCTTTTCTAAGAAAGCAGACTACTCTTCTTTTTTCGGTGTTGGATAATAGTTGAGATTTGCACAAAGAGCATCAACGAATCTGCAAAGAAAATCTTTTGTTGCTAATACTCGTGACTGCTCGAACATGCCTTCAGGCAGTTGAAGAGAAAATCTTGTCAAAAAAAGATTGTCACTTCTGCCGGAAATGGTGACAGAATCAACAAAATGAGTGCTTAATTCTGGATTTGTTATCAGTTGCTGGATGGGTGAGTTTTCTTTCATTTTTTCTTGCTAATCATTGAACGGAACAAGTCGGCTGGTTATATGCAAAAATGTATCTGCTGCTGTCGAAACCAACAGAAAAATCCTTTCCTTGCGGATAGCCTGCCGACGATGAAGCAGCAGAGTTGAGGAGAACAGTAACGTATTCCACCTCATCCTTTACGGTGGATACTGCGAGAGGAAATCTACCATCCTTCTTTTCTTTGAAAAGCTGTACGGATTTTTTACTATACAGCCTCATCCCGCCTATTACCGCAGAGTAAATAAAGCCTTTTTTTATCCGCTGATGCTTATGAAATGCCTGCCGGGTTATGCCCAATATCTCAGCCGCTTCTGCTGCTGTAATAAATTGCTTTACCGGGAGGTTGCTGATTAAGTCCTCAAGAAGCTCTTTTTCTCTCGCTTCCATGATACCAGAGGCTTCTTTTGGCAGCAGCAACTCCCCGCAGCCTGAACATTTATAATATTGAGGTAAAAAGACAGTGTAGCTGCCAATAAACCTGCTTTCGCAGAGCAATGCTCCTTGACATTCAAGATATATTTCTCCACAACTATAGCATCGCATAGTCAAATTTCCTTAAAGGAGTCGATGATCAGCTTGCCATTTTCAACATAAAAATGGGTATAGACATTTTCCCCTTTCAATCCATGCGCTCGGTAGTAATCAACCCATATTTTCGGGTTATTGAACCTTGGCTCTGATTTGTAACAAAATTTAACGGGCATGGCCTGCAAGGCGCGGCAGATGTCATTCAGGTTCCATCCGAAATCATTCTGAGCAGACTTTCTTGCCTGCTCAGTCACCAAGACATTTCCCTCGGAGATCAACTTGCTCAGTTGTCCTTTGCTGTAATACGCCTTGTCCCGCACCATAAAAGATAGCATCCGCAGTTGACACTTGTCAACTTAATTCAGCGATACTGTCGGTCATCCCAGCATCGCCGAATTAAGCCTGTCTCACTCATGCACACTCTTCCGTTTTTTCAAGGTCAGCAGTGGGCTGGCGACAAAGATGGAGGAGTAGGTGCCAACAACCATGCCGAGCACAAGAGCAAGGGAGAAGTCATGAATGACCGCGCCGCCAAAGAAATACAGAGCGGTTAGTGACATGAACGTGGCCAACGAAATGATCAACGTCCTGGCCAACACCTCGTTGGTGCTGATGTTGATGATCTGGGCCATGTTGCTCTCTGCGCCGTGCTTGGCGATATTCTCGCGGATACGGTCAAAGATAACCACGGTGTCGTTGAGCGAGTAGCCGGCCAAGGTCAGCAGGGCGGTCAGAATGAGTAAGGTGATCTCCACATCCATTAACCATAACACCCCCAGCACGGCTAGTACGTCATGGAAGGAGGCCACCGCAGCGGCCACGGCAAAGTTCAGGTCAAAGCGGATACCCAGGTATAGAATGATGCCGACCAGCGAGATGGCAGTGGCAAAGATGGCCTGGTTGCGCAGTGTTTTTGAAATGGAAGAGCCGATTTCTGATTGGCTTTCCAAAGTGAACTTGTTACCTGGCACCGATGCCAGGGAGGCATTGACCTTGTCGCTGAGATGACCGACAGTGTCCTCGGTCTTTTTGATTTTAACGATCAAGCGGTGTTCGCTGGTGACATGCTGAAGGTCGGCCTCAAGGTTGCCTTTCTTTAGAGCTGTCCGCACTGGTTCCAACTCAAAGGATTTTTCCGCCTTGTATTGGAGCAAGGAACCGCCAGAGAAGTCAACGCCGATATTGGCATTGCCGCGCATAATCTGGACAAAGGCGAAAAGGCCGAGCAGCGTCAGGCTGCCGGATACCACAAAGCCGATTTTTCTGATGCCCATGAAATCAATCTTGGGCTTCTTGATGAACAGCATGAAGGTCAGCTTGCGCACCTTGCGTCCAGTGGCTAGCCAGTCCAAAGCTACCCGCGAGCAGAACAACGCAGCGACCAAGTTGAAAACAACACCTAGTGATAAGGTGACAGCAAAGCCTTTGATCGGGCCAGTACCAAACAGAAAGAGGGCCAAGGAGGTGATCAGGGTAGTGAGCTGGGAGTCAACAATCGAGAGAAAGGCGTTGTCAAAACCGGCCTCAATGCCGGAACGGACGGATTTTCCAAGATCAAACTCCTCCCTCATCCGCTCGTAGATCAGGACGTTGGCATCAACGCCCATACCGATAGACAGGATGATACCTGCCACGCCAGGCAGGGTGAGAGTGGCACCGAATATGGCTAGCCCTGCCACAAGGAAGAGGATGTTGAGGGCAAGGCTAACGTCAGCAATCACGCCGGAAAGCCGGTAATAGACAGCGATGAAAACTAGCACCAACACCGCGCCGACTAGTCCAGCATTTACGCTTTGGTCAATTGCATCCTGGCCGAGGCTTGCCCCAACGGTCATGTTTTGGATGATCTGTACCGGCGCAGGCAATGCGCCTGCCCGAAGGACGATGGCCAAGTCAGTGGCCTCCTCTGGAGTGAACCTGCCAGAAATCTGGGCCGAGCCGCCAAGTATCTTCTCTCTGATCACCGGGGCCGAGCGCACTACTTCATCAAGGATGATAGCAAAACGTTTGCCGACATTTTTCTCTGTGACCTCGCCAAAGATTTTGCCACCCCGGCCTGTGAGATCAAGGCCGACATACGGTTCATTGAAGTCACCGCCAATCCGCATTTGGGCGTTCTTGACCATCTCGCCGGTCATCATCACCCGGCTTTCGAGCAACAGAGGAATCTTGCTTTCCTTTTTGGTTTGCGCATCAACTCTGCGCTCAAAGGAGATTTCTGTTCCCTTGGGCAGTTGGGCCTGAAGGGCTAGATTGAGCTGGCGAAGACTGTCGCCCTCTTTCCATTTACCGTCCGCAACAACCTGAGCAATCAGTTTGGGTAAATCAAGACTGTCATCCTCGGCAACCATCTTGAACTCTAGCTGGGCGGTCTTACCGATCAGGTCAATCGCCCGCTCCGGGTCTTTTACGCCAGGCAGCTGAACCACAATCTCGTTATCACCTTGGCGGACAATCACTGGCTCGGCTACGCCAAACTGGTCAATGCGGTTGCGGATGATCTCCAGCGACTGGGCCACAGCAGTGGTGCGGATGCGCTCGGCCTCCTCCAGCTTCAGTTTCAGGGTGATGCGGGGAAAACTGCCTGCTTCGGCTTCCACCTTGATATCCAGATTAGGGAAGTCGTCTTTGACCACCTGCTTGACTGTCTCTGTTGCCCCGGTGTTGGGCAGAGTCAGCATGACCTGAGACGGATCAGGCGATTCCATCTGCACAGCAGAGATGTTTTTCTCTGACAGCCGATCCTTTAGGTCAGCAGAGGCCAGCTCCAACGAATTCTTGAGGGCCTTGTCTAAATCAGCCCGCAGCACCAAGTGCATACCGCCTTGAAGATCCAGGCCGAGTTGGAGACCCTTGGGGGCCAAATACTTTTTCCACCACTCCGGCACACCCTTATAAAAGGACGGCACGATGATCGTCACGGAAAAAACGATCATAAAAAAGAGCAGCCAGCTTCTCAGCTTCAGGTTGTTGTTCATAGATGTTTTCCCAAGGTAGCTTAGTGGGTTGTGATAATGCGTCTGCCAAAGCAGAAGTCATGACTATAAAAACGATGAACTATACGCTAGGACGAGGGTTCATGCAACGACCTGAGCGCGTTTTTCGCCTTTTTATTCGCACTGAAAGGGCAACTTCTTCCGATTGATGGCTGCTGCCATGCAGGCTGCGCCGAATCCGTTGTCAATGTTGACCACGGCCAAGCCTGGTGCGCAGCTATTGAGCATTCCCAGCAGAGCTGCGAAGCCGCCTGCACCTGCGCCATAGCCCACTGAAGTGGGCAGGGCAATTACCGGGGCTGGGGTTAGACCTGCCACCACCGAAGGCAGCGCACCTTCCATGCCTGCGGCGACAATGAGTACTGAGGCCCGTTGCAGCAGCTCGCAATGGGCAAGAATGCGGTGCAGACCAGCCACGCCAGCATCATAAACTGTCGCTGTCTCATGGCCGAAATATTCGAGGCAGATGCGGGCCTCCTCAGCCACAGGTAAATCCGAAGTGCCTGCGGTGACAAGCACCACTATGCCTCTGCCCTTGCCCTGGATATACTGGGCATTGCCCGTAAGCAGCCGGGCAGTCTCATGATAGCCCAGTCCTTCCACTTGGGCGCAGACCTGCTCGGCCTTGGCTGGGTCGATTCGGGTCGCAATGACCGGAGCCTGTCGGCGGAGCATAGCGGTCAGAATTTCAATGAGCTGGGCAGCGGTCTTTCTTTCGCCGAAGATGGCCTCTGGTAGGCCTGTGCGGAGAAAACGGTGATGATCAAGCTGGGCTGAATCCAGCATTTCTACTGGTAGGCGACGCAGGCGCGCTGAAGCCTCCTCTGGACTGAGACTACCATTCTGCACTTGATGCAGCAGCGCAGAAAGCTGTTGTTCATTCATGGGATGCGCAGGATAATAGAACAAAGGAAGATCAGAAAACAGCAGGCAGCGCAGGGATAGTACTTGTCTTCCGCCGAGGCGGGAGGGTAAATAGGAACTCCGGCATTATCAATACTCATTCTCCGGCAACTTTACCATGAAAATATTCAGCGAAGAAAACATCGGCAAGCTGATCATCCTCAATTCCAGTCTGGTCGGGGTGTTGATGTGGCTGGGCATCGTTGCCCACACCTTTTGGGATTACAAAATCGGCCTGGAACTGGAGCTGGCGCAACTTGAAAAGAAATATATTGATGAGAAAAAAAAGAGCGTAACGCTATCTGTCCAGGAGTTCATCCAAAGCATCGAGGTGCGGCATCAGATGTCGCTGGTGCAGTTACGACGGAGCTTAGAGAGCCAGGTACGACAGATTCACGCGATGGCCCTGCATCTGTACAATCACAACAAAGACAAAATGCCGCGCCCTGAGCTGGAGCAACTCATTGTCGAGGCAGTACGCCCTTTTAAGCTAAACAGCAGTAGCCGCAGTTTCTTCATCCGTTCTTTGTCTGGAACCATCAAACTCTGGCCTCCAGACCCGTCCCTTGAAGGAAAAAGCATTCACGACAACAGCAATGAGAACCGGCTTCAGGTGTTCAGCGGTTTAACGGAAATCGCTCGCAAGGGCGGGGGAGGCTATGAATATTTCTGGAACAAGCCAGGCGATCCTCCTGACAAACTTTCCCATGTAGTGGCTTATGTCACCCCTTTTACGCCCTTTGACTGGTATATCGGCACAGGCGAGTATATGGATGAGATTGAGCGCGACACTCGGCAGCAGGCCGCAGCATTTATTAAGCAGCACACAGGCCGGGCTGAGGATGAATATATGTCCATCCTTGATTTGAACAGCATTCAGGGTGGCAAAGATGTTGCTGCGCTGCTGGTCAATCCGAGTCGGCCTGATTTGCTCAACGTGCTTTTAAGCGGCCAATTTCAGGAAGCCGGAGGCAAACAGTTGCGCGAGAACTTTCTGGCCGGGCTGGTCGAGTATGGCGAGGTTTTTATCAGCTATAAAGACAAAAAACCAGGCGGCGACACGATGGTGCCTAAGATGACCTATTTCAAACTCTATCAAAAATGGAATTGGATCATTGCCTGTAGCTTTTATTACGACGACATACAGCCACAGATTCGTTTAAAACGAGAACATAACCAGGAAATCTTTCAGGAAAAAATACGGATATCCCTTGCCATCTTCTGCTTCATCCTGCTGGGTGCGCTCTGCATTTCTCTTCTCTTCTCCCACAAGGTGCGCCTGCTCTTTCTTTCCTACCGGCAACGACTGGAAGAGTCCAATCAGGAACTAACCAAGGCAATGGATCGGGCACAAACAGCCACAGCGGCGAAATCAGAGTTTCTCGCCAATATGAGCCACGAGATCCGCACGCCCATGAACGGCATCATCAATCTGGCCGAGCTGGCTCTTGAAACTGTCCTCACCGACAAACAGCGCGACTATGTGCGCAAGATCTTAATCTCGTCAAGAAGCCTCCTTGAGATCATCAACGACATCCTTGATTTTTCCAAGATTGAAGCTGGGATGCTTAAGATCGAGAAAATTTCCTTTGACCTGGCAGATCTCTTCGACAAGCTGATGCTGATGTTCAACGAGCACAGCAGCCGCAAGAATATCCGCCTCCGTCTGGCCCTTGATCCTGAGCTACCCAAGCTGGTTGTTGGCGATTCAATGCGGCTCCACCAGGTGCTCGCCAACCTGATCGGCAATGCGATTAAGTTCACCCAGGCAGGCGAGATCGTGGTCAGCGCGGCTCTGATACAGCGGATGAGGGAAAAAGTTGCTGTCCGCTTTGCCGTGGCTGATACCGGGATTGGCATTCGCCCAGAGAAAATCTCCCAGCTTTTTGAGTCGTTCACCCAGGCAGACAGCTCAACAGCCAGAAAATACGGCGGCACTGGTCTCGGTTTGACCATCAGTAAACGGCTCGTTGGCTTGATGGGTGGCGAGCTGGCGGTGGAAAGCGAGCTGGGCGTGGGCAGTGTTTTCTCCTTTGTCCTGGAGTTCACCCTGCTTGGCCAGAAGTCGGTCGAGACCGGCGAACTTGATAATGCGGAAGAGACCACTGCGGCCTTGCGCCGCATCCGTAGAGCCAAGATTCTGTTGGTTGAGGACAATCTAATCAACCAACAAGTGGCCCAGGAAATTCTCGCCAAGGCTGACTTGCAGGTCGAGACCGTGAGCAACGGCGCAGAAGCAGTCGCTGCGGTGGCTGCTGGGCATTTCGACGCAGTGCTGATGGATATTCAGATGCCGGTCATGGATGGCTACGAGGCCACACGGAAGATCCGCGAGGAACTGGGCCGGGTTGACCTGCCGATTCTCGCCATGACAGCCCATGCAGTCAGTGAGGAGCGGGATAAATGCTTCCGCATGGGCATGGACGACCACATCGCCAAACCCATCAGCCGTCGCGCCCTGTTTACAGCCTTGAGCCGGTGGATTGGCGACAAGTCGGTCTGCGTTGCTGATCCACCGCTGAACGGCTGCTTGATGAAAACCCTGCTTGCGCAAACCGGCACCGCAATCCAACCTGTCGGCCTGGATTTAGCGGGCGGCCTGCAACGACTCGAGGGCAATGAGGAGCTGTTCCTCAAGCTGCTGCGGAGCTTCTGCCGAGAACAGCAGGACATCACCGAGCAGATGGAGCAGATTATCGCCGCCAAAGATCTCAAAGCCGGGCAGTATGCCGCCCATACCTTGAAGGGCGTGGCAGGCAACATCGGCCTCCCTGGCATTCAGATGCTCGCGGGCAAGATTGAAGCGGAATTGAACAGCGGCAAGACCGAAGAATTCGGCGACCAACTCCGACAGCTCGCCCGGCAAGTTGAGGGAGTGGTTGCTTATTTCAAACCATACTTCAAGAAAGAAGAAGGCCCGGCTTCTGATGAAGAAAGGCCAGAAGTGCCAGCGGATTTCGACCGGCAAGCTGCCCTCCAGTCCCTGCGCCAGATCGCTACCCTGCTGGAGCAGTCAGATTTTTCCTCACTCCAATCTCTGGAAGAACACCAGGCCAACATCAGGCCGCTGATGAGCAAGCAGGCTTTTGGGCAATTAGAGGGCTGCATTGAGTGCTTCAATTTTGACAGGGCACTCGAGCTGATCAAGAGGACAGAAGAACACGCTGCCTCTCCCGGATGAGAGCAGAACAGGGCGAACCGTTTGCTCCCTTCGCGGGATTTCCTGCTTAACTCCTAGAAAAGATTCCTTTCTTGCTCGCTGACAAAGGAGTTTGGCTTGGCCAAAGAGGAGTTCTGCCGACTTAGAAAGGAGTTGTACTCGGCCAGACTCCTTTGTGGCCGACTAGGAAAGGAGTTTGGCTTGGCAACAAAGGAGTTCTGCCGAGCAAAAAAGGAGTTGGAGTCGGCAAAACTCCTTGGTGGCTAACCAGGAAAGGAGTTTTGCCAAGCCGAACTCCTTTCCTACCGACTTCAACTCCTTTCTTGCCGAGCCAAACTCCTTTACCAGCGAGCAGGAAACGAGACCCAGCAGGAGAAAAAGGTTCGTTTTTCGCTTCAACTGGCTTGCTTCTTGCTGTACCATGAAACATACTCCTTCTTGTTGCCTTACGCAGGAGATCTCCTTCAGAACTAGCTGCCTTCTCTTCGTTTTTCGGCCTTTTTTTCATTTTCTTGTTTATTCAGCCAGGAGAAGATGGTATCTTTTAAACAGTGGAAAATCGTCTGCAATGACCAAAGGAGGAAGCATGTCAATAAGCCGTTACTTTGCGGCGATTGTTGTCTTGAGTATCTGCATGGCCACTGGCTGCTCACAGGAACCGCTGCCCTTTGCAGCTGTTTACACCTCCAGAGATACAGTTGCTGTTACCTATCAGGGGAAACAATATCTGCTGAACCGATACAGCAGTTCCGCGCAGACACCTTTTAGATACCGCTTTGAGGATGACGGCGACCTTGATATCTTTATTAACGGCAAGGAATATGATGTGGATAGCCCTTATGACATCGATTCCAAGAAGGCAACCAAGAGTCTGAAAAAGAAAACGCCAGAGCGCAGGAAGACCACGGCCAGTACCTCTTCTCGAACCACGAATAAGCGGCGATAAAAAAAGGTACTGCGGCAGACAACCTGTTGTTCAGGGGATAGAATCAAGGCATGATGCGCCGTCAGCAGTGGCGGCAGCAATACGTTGGCAAGGAGGGAGAAGGTCATGTCTTCGCATATCCATGAAACAAAATCTCCTGCCACGAGAAAGCCGCAGCCTGCCGAGAGTTCAAGCACTGCTGAAGAGCGGAAAAGTCCAACTGCCGATCAACTCTGGAATGCCATCGAGTTCTCCCGCCAATTTCCTGAGCTGACCTTGTGTCTGGTTGCGGAGTTGAAAATTAGCGAGCAGGTCTCGAACAACAGAATTGAGGTAAGTACGCCTGCCGAGCCGCTTGAATTTCCTTCCTTGATTGCTTCTGATCCCCGGGAATTTCGAGCGCATGGCAAGAAACCAGAAGAAGAGGTTGAGCAGGAAATAGCCCTCTTTGCCGCAGGTAAACTGCTGCCACCTGAACCTGAGCTGCCTGTTCCGCCCAAGAAAGAAAAAGCGCAGCTCTGGCGATATCTGTTGAGCTTCTTTGCCATGCTCTTTCTGCTGCTCTGGATGCACGATGGCTGGCAGACGCAGGAAGTGAGGCATCTGCAACTTCAGGCGAGTAAGTAGCGGGGAGATATGGTGGAAGAGGCGGAGAAGACAGATCCACCTACGCTGACTTTGATGCCCCTCTTGAGAATATCTATGAAACCAAATTTTGAGTGGGATGCAAAGAAAGCGCAGTTGAACCTAAAGAAGCATGGCATTGCTTTTGACGAAGGGATAACAGTCTTCCTCGATCCGCTTTCCATCACCATCAGCGATCCCGATCATTCCGCGCAGGAACAGCGATACATTGATATTGGCATCTCTGACAGAGGCCGTGTGCTGGTGGTCGTTTATACCGAACGAGGCGCAAACATCCGTATCATCAGCTGCCGCAAGGCAACAGTTGCAGAACGACAATTCTATGAGGGCTGCTGACATGAAGAAAACAGGGAAGGAGATGCGGTCAGAATACGATTTCACAGGTGGGGTGCGCGGCAAGCATCACAAAGTGATGCAGGAAGGATATTCCGTTTCTCTTCATAAAGAGAACGGGGAAGTTGAGACGCAGGAGTTCATGCCGAGAAAAGACGATGTTATTATTTTAGAGTCTGATCTCCGTCCTTATTTCCCTGACTCAGAATCAGTGAACAGAGCATTGCGCTGCTTGGTTCCGCTGCTTCCTAAAAGACTCTGATGTGGTGCGTGCGGTACTATATATAACCACCATGCCTCAAACCGACCTCCTCACCACCTCCACCAATCTCCAGCAAGCCGTGGCCTGGATTGGCGAGACCATGCAGCAGCATCCCGAAAAGCAGCGTATTAAAGTAATTGCTGAAGCCAATCTGCGCTTTGACCTCACGCCGCTGGAATGCGAGTTCCTGCGGCGGCAGTTCTGTCAGACTGACCGCTGACCAGTGCTGCTGCCTCTGCCTTCCTCCCAGCTCCCGCCGGAAACCCTCAGCGGCGTAGTCGAGCGGATCACCTATCATAACCCAGAAAACGGCTGGGCCGTGCTGCGAGTTAATCCTTTTGACTCACGTGGTGGCACAGCAACGGTGATTGTCCATCAGCTCCGGGTCTTTGCTGGGGCAACTATGCAGTTTTCCGGTGCTTGGATTGTTCATCCCCGCTTTGGTCGTCAATTCAAGGCAGACAAGGCCACAGAACTGAAACCTGCTTCAGCAGGCGCATTGGAAAAATACCTCGGCTCTGGCCTAATCAAGGGCATTGGCCCAAAGACCGCGCACAAGATTGTCCAGCATTTCGGCAAAGACACGCTGGAGGTCTTTGAGGAGCAAATTAAGCGGCTGACCGAAGTACCGGGCATTGCCGAGAAGAAGCTGGCTTCGATCAGCGCGGCCTGGACAGAGCATCGCGCCATCCGTGATGTGATGATTTTCCTCCAGACACACGGCATTTCCACCCTCTTTGCCGTGCGCATCTATAAGCAGTACGGCGATAACTCCATTGCTGTAGTTTCTGCCAATCCTTATCGCCTGGCCGAAGACCTGTATGGCATTGGCTTTTTCACTGCTGACAAGGTGGCTCTGTCTATTGGCTTTGGTAAGGACGCACCATTGCGGATCACTGCGGCTATCCGCCACGTCTTGTCGGCCAGCCGGGAACAGGGCCATTGTTGGCTCACGCAGGCCCAGATTGACACCCAGGTCTCCCAGCTCTTGGAACTCAATCTGTCTGACCGCATTGCCCTGT
Source organism: Candidatus Electronema sp. PJ (assembly GCF_048287395.1). Classification (NCBI taxonomy): domain Bacteria; kingdom Pseudomonadati; phylum Thermodesulfobacteriota; class Desulfobulbia; order Desulfobulbales; family Desulfobulbaceae; genus Candidatus Electronema; species Candidatus Electronema sp. PJ. The sequence goes on from NZ_JBLWEO010000059.1 coordinate 27,010, forward strand.
TCCTTCATGAAATGGAGCAGCAAGACAGCTTGCGGGTGCGGCTATTAATTATAGGCAAAAGCCAGGAGCGGGAGCAGTGCTATTACGCAAAGAGTCTCTATTATGATGAGCGATATGTGGCCGAGCGATTGCGGAAAATGGTGCGTCCTCTGCCGCATAATGTCGAGCGGATTGTTGACTGGCTACACCGCTATGGAGAAAAAAGTGGGATTCAGCTCAGTGAGGAACAGAGGGCAGCAGTGCAGGCCATTGCCTGCTGCCAGTTGGCTATCCTCACCGGTGGGCCAGGCTGCGGCAAGACAACCACCACCAAAGTGCTCGTTGCTCTGCTCCGCGCAATGGGGCGTTCGGTCCTGTTGGCCGCACCTACAGGTCGGGCCGCCCAGCGTATGGGGGAAGTGATTGGCGCAGAGGCAAAGACCATCCATCGCCTGCTGGAATATCAGGGCACGGGCTTCAAGCGCAACCAGGAAACCCCCCTGCGCACGGATGTGCTGATCGTCGATGAATGCTCGATGCTGGATATTAGCCTGACTGCTTCCCTGCTCAAAGCAGTCAGCGAAGAGACAGCACTGGTCTTCATTGGTGATGCAGATCAGCTCCCTTCCGTGGGTGCAGGCAATGTCCTGCGAGACCTGATTGCTTCAGGCTACATCCCAGTCTGCACCCTAAACACGATCTTTCGCCAGGCCAGCCAGTCGAGCATCATCACCTTTGCCCATCAAATTAACCGGGGTGAAACACCGAAGATTAGTTCGCCCTTTAAGCAACCTGCCTTGTGGAAGACGAGCGATTGTCTGTTCATCGACTCTGACGAGGCAACGCAGGCCCAGCTTGGGTTTATCGCCAAGGTCAAGCAGCATTTTCAGACTATTGAGGAGCGGGAACAAGCAGGCGGCAGTGATCCCTTTGGCACAGAAACAGCTGCTTTTACCCCGGAACCTTACCAGCGTTTCGAGGTGCCGGAGCAGTTCCGCCATGCTGACGTGTACGCTGTGGCCACTGCTGAAAGCCCAGCTGAAGAATTAGCCTCAGTAGTGAAAAAGGTGCATCCCTGGTCTTCGCTCTACTACGGCATGACAGCGGTTGACACAGTGCGGCGGCTTTACACAGAGTGGATTCCCAAATACTGTGGCCAAGGCTGCGAGATTCAGGTGCTCTCGCCAATGAACCGGGGCAGCCTGGGCACGGGTTCACTGAACAAGATGCTGCAAGAGGCGGTAAATCCGACTCAGGAAGGACGAGCGGAAATCAAGATCGGCGAGCGGCTTTTTCGGGTGGGAGACCGGGTGATTCATCTGCGCAACAACTACGATCTTGGCGTGTTCAACGGTGACATTGGCAAGATCACAGCTGTGGATAACGGCGAGATGACCATGCGGATTTGCTTCTTCCCAGATCAGCGGGAGGTGGAATATCAGCGCGAACAGATCACAGAGCTGGATTTGGCGTATGCCATCACCATTCACAAATCGCAAGGCTCGGAGTTCGAGGCGATCATCATCCCAGTGATGACCCAGCATTACCGGATGCTCTTCCGCAACTTGATCTATACCGGCCTGACACGGGCGCGGAAGCTGGCGGTGTTTGTCGGCACAAGGAAGGCCTTGACAATGGCTGTGGCGAACAAGGACACGGGGCTGCGGCAAACGGCGTTAAGGGAGCTGGTGGGCGGGGAAAGGTGAGCATCAGCTTTTTTTCTTGCTGCTGGGCACGCAGTCAATGCCGATGACATGCAGATCCTGCCCGTTTGCTGAAGTGACCTGTCTTCGCAATAGCGGACACGTTTTATTCCCTAAGTAGCCCTTTTGAAGAAGAGCGGCTCGTAGTTGTCTGGCGACTGATAACTGATCGCCGAATGCCGCCGTTGGCGGTTGTAAAAGCCTTCGATGTACCAAAAGATTCGGCTTTGTGCTTCTGCTCTAGCCC
>NZ_JBLWEO010000060.1:0-31640 GCF_048287395.1 Candidatus Electronema sp. PJ
CAGTAGCACTATAGCAGCAAAAAGAAGCATTATACTCAGAAAGCTCAAATAATCGCCGAGATGAAGACCGGAAAAATTCTTTCCGTAGCTTTCTGTACAGCTCTTCAAAGAAAGCGGAGCCAAACTGCCAGCCACCGCATGTTCTCCTGCTCGCAGATGCCGGTTATCAAGGCGTGACTAAAATACATCCCAACAGTCAGGTACCGTTCAAAAAAACTAAACTGCATCCATTAGACAAAGAACAAAAAACAAGCAACAGGACTTTATCTCGGAAACGTATGGTGATTGAATATATTTTTCGCAAACTCAAAGTGTTCCGTATTTTGAGCGAACGGTATCGAAACAGGAGAAAGCGTTTTGGTCTCCGCTTCAGCTTGATCGCCGCCGTCTATAACATGGAGCTAACAATTGCTGGCCGATGACTTATGCAAGAGGTCTATAGTTATTTCTCCTCTGTGACCGCGTAACCACCTCGAACTGCTGTAACGGTTCCTGATGCAGGAAAGGACGCTGTCTCCACCTTAAGTCACGCTTACTTTGCCTCAAAGTAAACTTCATCTGTCTCAGATCACGCTTTCCGCGCCTCTCGTCACGCTTCAAATGCCGCGTTTCACGCTTTCTGAGCCTCATGGTAAGCATGAAATGAGGCATTTCACGCTTCCTCCGCCTCATTGCACGCTTGAAACGTCACGTTGCAAACTTCCTTTGCCTCATAGTAAGCGTGAAATACCACGTTTCACGCTTGACTTGCCTCATTGCAAATCGACAACGCCACGTTGCAGGCTTGCCCCGCCGCCTGTCTTCCTTGCTCCGCCAAAGAAAATCCTTTGGTTATCGACACTCATTCGGAGTGCTACGAAGGCAGCAGCCGAACTGCCGCATCCGGCTCATTGAGTTCCTCTCAGTTGGAGAAAATAGTAGCCGAAAAGATTTCACCTTGAGTATAGAGCAAAACGAAGAAGTTGACGATAGAATGCGAAGCCGTTACCTTGCAGTTATGCGCCTGACGAGACAACTTGCCTCAGCACCATGAGCAACGAAACAAACTGGAGCAGCATTTCAGCTCAACACCATACTCTTCCAACGTTTTTTTGTCGAGCTTATCGTTGACCGATGTTGGATCGCCGATAACGCACACCACCTCCAAGACAACAGGACAATGACCGAAATCACCTTGCTGTGGCATGATTATGAGACCTGGGGCCTGAATCCCCGGAAAGACCGGCCCGCGCAGTTTGCGGCTGTCCGCACTAATCTGGAGCTAGAGGAGATCAGTGAGCCGCTCGTGCTGTGGTGTTGTTTGGCAGGCGATGCGCTTCCTCACCCAGAGGCCGTGCTGCTGACCGGTATTTCCCCGCAAGAGGCGGCAGCCAAAGGGCTGAATGAGGCCGCTTTCTTTCGGCAGATTCATGCCGAGCTGTCTTTGCCCGGTACGTGCGGAGTTGGCTACAACAGCCTGCGTTTTGATGACGAAGTGACGCGCTTCGGGTTCTATCGCAACTTTATCGATCCCTATGCCCGCGAATGGCAGGACGGTTGCGCGCGCTGGGATATCATTGACCTGGTTCGCGTTACCCATGCCCTGCGGCCTGAGCAAATCAACTGGGAGGGGAGCACCAGTTTTCGCCTCGATCTACTCGCTGCCGCCAACGGTATTAACCATGAGGCGCACGATGCTCTCAGTGATGTCCGCGCTACACTTGCCCTGGCTCGCTTGCTCAAACAACTCAAGCCGCGCCTTTACGACTACTGTTTCCAGCTCCGCCAGAAAAACGAGGCGGCCAAGCTGCTCAATCTCCAGGCGCACGAGATAGTTCTGCATGTCAGCGGCATGTATCCAGCAGCCAAGGGCTGCATTGCGCCTGTCATTCCTTTGCTCCAGCATCCACGCAATAAAAACGAGATCATTGTCTATGATCTGCGCCAGGATCCGCAGCTGCTCCTGGCCATGACCCCAGAAGAGATGGCAGAGAATCTTTACGCTCGCAGTGAGGAGATGCCAGAGGGGTTTCAACGGCTGGCCCTGAAAGGTGTGCATTGCAATAAGTCGCCAGTATTGGCTCCTGTCAACACCCTCACGCCAGCAATGGCAGAAAAATGGCAGATTGACTGGCCGCAGATCAAGCAGCATCGGCAGCAGCTCTTGGCTGACAAAACCCTGACGCAGCGACTGACCGCCTTATATCAACAAAAGGCACCGGCAAGCCAGCCGCCTGATGCCGATGCGGCTTTGTATGAAAAGTTTATCTCTGACAAGGACCGTCGTCTCTGCAACGAGGTGCTGGCGAAAAAACCGGAGCAGCTGGCAGCCTGGGAGCCGCCCTTTGCTGACGAACGCTTGCGCACCCTTTATTTTCGCTATCGAGCACGCAATTGGCCGGAATACCTTGAGGCCAAGGAGCAGGAGCAGTGGCGGCATTTCTGTGAAGCCCGCCTCTTAGAAGGGCAATTTGGCAATGAACTGACGCTGGCGAGATACCGGCAGATTTTGGAGGAACTGGCGAGCAATGGCACCGCAGAGCAACAGCCAGAGCTGTTCAAGCTGTTGGTCGAGTGGGTGCATTAAACGACGCGGTATTTTTTGCGTAACTTGTAGAAACGACTCCTTTCGTACTCGCTGGCAAAGGAGTTTGGCTCGGTAAGAAAGGAGTTGGAGTCGGCAGCAAAGGAGTGCGGCTTGGCAAGAAAGGAGTCTGGCCGAGTACCAAAGGAGTTTGGCTAACTTGGAAAGGAGTTGGAGTCGGCCAAACTCCTTTGCGGCTTAACAGGAAAGCAGTTTTGCCAAGCCGCACTCCTTTGCTGCCGACTCCAACTCCTTTCTTACCGAGCCAAACTCCTTGGCAACCGAGCCGCATTCTTCCCTTACCTCATAGTCATCTCAGCACTCAGGCGTTCATTTCTCACTTTGGCTGGGCTTTTCCCTGTCCAACGGCGAAAAGCCTTGCAGAACCCCCGCGCACTCTCAAAGCCGAGCTGATAGGCCACATCGTCAATACTGCGGTTTCTGTCAGACAATAAACCCATTGCATTGACCTGCCGGGCCTCGTCCAGCAACTTACTGGCACTGCTGCCAGAAGACCGCAAGCGGCGTTGAAGACCGCTGATACTCATGCCCACGCTTTTCGCCAAACTCGATACCGAATAATCCCCCTTTAAGGCATTGCGCAACACCGCTTTGCGGATCTCGCCCAACCCGTCACTCTCGGCTGGATCCAGTTCCTGCCGGAGCCGTTGGAGGCGCAGCTCAAGTGTACCGCGTAATTCTGGCCTGCCTTTCCGGTTCAGTCGCTCCAAACACTGGCTGGCAAAGAACATGGCGTTGAACTTCGCGTTAAAGGACACAGGTGCCTTGAAGAAATCCTCGTAGGCGGCAATTGGGCCAATTGGACTGTGACAGAACTGCACCCGAAGCAGCACCTCTTCCCCGAAACACTCTTGCGCAATCCTCGCGCCCATACAGAGTCCCACTTCTGCCCCAATACCGCCGTCCTGCCGACTTAAGGGCTGATGCGTGCGCAGGATGGTCTCGGTCTTACCCCAGTCAATCACCTTCATTTCCAGTCGGTCAGCAAGCAGGTCGTGGTATTGCTCGAAAAGTTCCAGCATGGAGCGCATGTCTGGCGAGCGGCGCAGCAGATTACCTGGTGCACCCAGATAGGAAAGCGGTGCGGTGCGGGCCATTTCTAAGGCGACATTCCGGCCTGGGAAGGTATCGGCCAGCATCTTGAAAAACTTTTCAAAAAAAGTCTCTGGCAGATAAGTGTCCGGGTTCATTAACACCGCTGGCGCAATGCCGGTCTCGTTGCTGATTTGCTCAACAGACAAGCCAAGATAGGCAGCATAAAACACGGCAACGCTGCCCATGCTGCTGACGATGCGGCACTCTTTGGGTGGATCGTGGTCCTTGTGAAGAAACGACATGGTGTTCACCTGAGGTAATTAAGCTGACCAAGGAATCTTTTTGTTCTGATGCGAAAGTTCCGTTTTTTGCCGCATCAGGACATTAAAACAGCAAGCGAGATAGGTTATCATGGCATCATCAAAACGGAACGAATAGCTGATGAAGAGTTCATCAGTCAGAGTGAAGCGAAAGTTCCTGTTTATGACGCGACAGGACATTAAAACAGCGCAGAATATCGTTTAAGATGGTTGCAACAAAAGCAGGAGCGTTCAATTTCAGTTCCTGACCCTTATGGGTGTCAACTGAAACTGAATCAACATAACAGATTGCTGCGTGTGCTGCAATTTCTTTTAGCAATCGCCTCTACAAATTTATTCAGGCGGTTTTATACATCACCTCTGGAAAAGGAGAGAAAAATGGCTGCATCAAAGTTTGTTGTAATGAGCCGCAGGAACCTTGTCACACCGACCTTAGATTACGGCTGGTCGGTTTCAAGTACTGAGCGTTCCGGGCTCAGACCTGTTTCTGTAGAGATTGCCAAGGCGGACCTGACCGCCAAAGAGGTCAACGATTTGAGACGCGATCCCAGTGTTGATGCAATCGCACCAGTAATGCCGATCCGTCTGATCGCCCCGACCCAATCCTCTATCTTGAGCGAGGCTGAAATAGCGAGTTTATCTTCGCCGACTTGGGGCATCAAGGCTGTCCGAGCATCGGAATCACGTTATGACGGTTCTGGCGTGACCGTAGCAGTGCTTGATACCGGCATAGACCCAGAACACCCTGCGTTCACCGGAGTAGAGCTGCTCCAGCGCAACTTCACCTTAGAGGGAGACCATGATGATATTGGACATGGCACGCATTGCGCTGGCACGATCTTCGGGCAGGATATCAACGGGCTGCGGTTCGGGATTGCTCAGAAGATAAAGAAAGCACTTATCGGCAAAGTACTTGGCAAGGACGGCGGTTCTTCTGCAACAATCGCTGATGCTGTTGGCTGGGCAATCAGTGAAAATGCCCACATTATTTCAATGTCTCTGGGAATTGATTTTCCGGGCTACGTCAAATATCTGATCGACTGCGGATTAAAGGCAGAACCAGCCACTTCAATCGCCTTAGAAGGTTATCGGGCGAATATCAATCTGTTCACCCGGCTAGCGGAATACGCTCGTGAGAGAAATGTGTTGATCATTGCCGCCGCAGGCAATGAAAGCCGGAGGCCGGAATACGAAATTGCTGTTGCTCCTCCTGCCGCTGGAACAGAAGTTGTCTCTGTTGGCGCATTGGGGCAAGCGGATGATGGAGACAAGCTGGATGTGGCTGTTTTCTCCAACACGCAGGTGGACATCGCCGCGCCGGGCAGGGGCATTGTCTCTGCTTGGCCAGGCGGAAAGCTCGCCAGCCTCCAAGGAACTAGCATGGCCACACCTCATGTTGCCGGTGTTGCCGCTCTTTGGGCGCAGCGTGAAATCGAGCAGCACGGAAGAGTTGAATATCTTCCTTTGTTGGCTCGGCTGATTGCCAGCGGAACAACCGCGCCTCTGGTACAAGGCATTAAAGAAGATAGCGTTGGCGCAGGGATTGTGCAGGCACCGCTAACCTGATCGTTTTCCTGCGTAGTATAGCAAATAGGAGGTGAATCATGATTCAATAACAGAACTAGTCTCTTTTGTTCTAGTTTTTTCTATCTTCAACTAACAATACTCAATGAGGTTAATCATGGCTACAGCATTCGAGGTTAATTCAGCTTCTTCTCAGGGTGGTTTATATGTCTCAACTACTCAGCAGGTCAATGAAAAGCAGGTACGCCTGTTAACTCCGCCAAGCGTAGAAGGCGTACCGGTAGAAATGGCATTGCCAAATGGTATCATTACCTATCGGCATGATTGGGGAAACAAAAATGGCCAGTGGACATTAAATCTTGCTTGGGATGTTATCAAGAAGGGTTCTATGGTCTTCGTTTCAATTGGCGAGGGAGCAGCAGATGGCGGAAAATTTATAGGTGGTGCTAAATACACCCTCCATAATGTTGCACCTACAGACGGAACCGTGAGTATTTGGGTAAATATAGAATGGAATTACCCGATTCGGCTCTACGTTGATTATCTGGTCATTAACCCATAAACCCAGTTCGTTTACCAACTTCCCTTGCGGGATATAAATGATATAGGTCACTAGCTTAATTTCGCAAGGGAAAAAGTGCATTGATATTGTGTCGCATGAGGTTGCAAACAACCTCTTAATCCAAGAATCATGTCTGTATAAAGGAGCAGATCATGCCACGACCGTTTTTTCACGAAGAATTCACCTTCACTAATCCTGATGGAAGTAGATTTCAAGTCATTGGGTCAGGAAATCAGCATTATGCTGTATTTGAAACGCTGGACGGGTACACCGTGATAAAAAATCAGAAAGATGGATATTATGAATATGCCGATCTTTCTGCTGACAAGACTGATCTGGTGCCCAGCGGCATTCGGGTTGGAGATTTGGATATTCGTTCACATCGGCTTGTCCAGCATCTCCGTGCCAGCACGGAAACAGTGAGAATCAGAGCGTTGCGAAGCGCAAGTCAGCTTAAAGGAAAGCCGCGCTGGCAAATTCGCCGTGAAAACCGCCGGAATGAAATTCGGCATGCCTTGCTGACAAGAGCGTCAAGTGCGCCGCCTGCATCAGGCACGACAGGCAATTATGTCGGTTTATGCCTTCTGATTCAATTTCCAGATGTGATCGGCACAATCGCTCAGGATGAGGTAAGCAATTTCTGTAACCAGCGAGGCTACAGCAACAACGGCAACAACGGTTCGGTGTGTGATTACTTCTATGACAACTCTGACGGCAAGCTGCACTACACCAACACTGTGACTGCTTACTATACAGCCAAACATGAGCGGTCATATTACACTGACAATTCGATCTCTTATGGCAGTCGCGCCCGAGAGCTTATCGTGGAAGGGTTGGACTGGTTGAAGTCGCAAGGTTTTGATTTCAGCCAGTTCAGCAGCGACGGGGAGGGATATGTCTACGCTCTCAATGTTTTTTATGCCGGTGATTGTGTAAACAACTGGGCGGAAGGATTGTGGCCGCATTCATGGACGTTAGCAGCACCATATGAGGCGGCGGCTGGCAAACGGTTTTCTGACTATCAGATCACCAATATGGGCAATCAGCTCACATTAGGCACGTTTTGTCATGAAAATGGTCATATGATCTGCGATTTTCCTGATCTATATGATTATGGATATGAATCAACCGGAGTTGGAGATTACTGCTTGATGTGTTACGGGGGCGCAAACAACAATCCGACACAAGTTTGCGCATATCTGAAGCACAAGGCAGGTTGGACATCACGGCTGACATCGATAACAGGCTGCATGACAGCCGCCGTATTAGCTGGAAAAAATGATTTCCTCTTTTATCCCAACCCAAAAAATGCCACCGAATATTTCATTGTTGAAAATCGGCAGCAAGCAGGACGGGATGCCTCGCTCCCTGATTCAGGTCTCGCTATCTGGCACGTTGATGAATTAGGCAGCAATAACAACGAACAGATGATTCCTGAGAGGCATTATGAATGTTCGCTGGAACAAGCTGATGGCCGTAATGATCTTGAACATGGAGCCAATGCTGGAGACGGAGGAGATTTATACGCAGCACCACTTCATGCAGAGTTCAATAATGCGACATCACCAAGCGGCAAATGGTGGGATGGAGCAGACTCAGGTCTGACAATAAGTGAAGTGTCTGACTCTGGAACCATGATGACGTTCTCGACAGCAGGAGAAGGGGAGGAAAACAGCATTGTTGGAACTTGGTATTCTGTTTGTGTTGACTGGGGGTGTACAGGAAGAGTTCTCAAAGCCAGCCCGTTTACTTTCTGCGCGAACGGTAAATGGACATACGCATATGGTGGTGGGCGATGGATACAAGTCGGCAACATGGTTGCCTGGAATTTTGACAATGCCCCCGGTTTAATATATACGGCAAATGTCAACATCAATGCCATGAACGGCATTATGGGATATGCCAAAACCGGATTGGACATAAAAGGATGTTTCTACGCTATTCGTCATCCTATAGCAAGCAGCAGGTCTACTGTAGACGCTAATGAGGAATCAGGAGACGGCATTATTGGTGATGTAGCAATCAATCCTGTCCGGCAGGAGCAATAAGTGTGTGTTGCAGAGCGTGCTGATATTGTTTCTTCCCGCTCTGCTTCCAAGGAGAGAATAAAATGAATGCAATCCAAATCACCTACAATGAAGCACGGGAGAGAATGAAGCCAGGCGACGTGATCGCCTTCAGCGGCAAGGCGAACATCTCCGAACTCATCAAGTCTGTCACCCTGTCCGATGTCTCGCATGTCGGGGTGATCTTGCAGACCAAGACCCTGAACGACGACAAGAAAGGCAGGTTCTTCAACGAGATCATCGAGTCAACCACTGGCAATGGAGTCTTTGGGGTGACGACTTCAAAGATGAGGAAGTGTCTTGATCTCTACGAGGGCGAAGTGTGGTGGCTTCCCTTGGATGAGAAGATCAGAGCCACCCAATTCAACGAGAGGGAGTTCTACGATTTCCTCTTCAACCAGAAGGGCAAGTACTACGACACGCCGCAAGCAGTAATGTCAGCACTGGATATTCTGGATAAACTTCCCTTTGGCCTGTCTGGACCTACACTGAACAAGGAGGACTTCAGTAAGTTCTTCTGCTCTGAATTGGTGGCAGCTGCTTTTGAGAAGGCTGGTGTGACCGGGCCAGTTAACGCCTCGGAAGTGACCCCAATAGACCTGTGCCGCTGGCGCATCTATCAAGGCAACTACTATCAGCTGAAAGGTGATATAAGCAAAGTGATATCCCGATTCAACACTGCCTCTCCATCAGATTGGAATGTCGGGCGGCAGAGTGAGTATCTTGATAACGAATACGCCAAGCGCTCTCCGGTCTGCGAGCTGGCATAATGCGCAGATATGAGGTCGGGCAGCCTATGCTGCCCGCTCCTCGCCCTCCCTACAACACCAACTCGAACTTCATCTCCGTATCATCCCTATCCTTCCTGTCGAGCAGCAGGGTCAGTATCTTCTCTAATAACCTGATCCCACCTTTATAGCCCACGGTGGGGAAGTACTGATGCCCTTGCCGGTCAAGGATTGGAAATCCCCAGCGCAGGAACGGCACATCCTCATCGCGGGCAATGTACTTGCCATAAGTGTTGCTGATCAGTAAATCAACCGGCTCGTTCTTCATCCACTGATGGAGGAGGAAGAAGTCCCCTTTCGCCCGCACATTCACCTCGAACGGCATTCCCGCTGTAATCTCCTTGATGCGCTTCTCGAACTTCTTGCCTGGCGTGCCCGTGACAATGTGTACTGGGCACATATCAATGGAGACTAAGAACTCCGTCATAGCAATAAGCTGATCAGGATCACCAGCTAATGCCACCTTCTTGTGATAGAAGTACTGGTGCATGTCTGAGATCAGATCAACGAGCTGCCCGCGTTCGACCATGACCTCCTCCGGCACATTCACGCCAGCCATCTTGTGCAGCGTATCAATGAAGCGGTCTGTCGCTTTCAGGCCAAAGGGCATGTCCAATATCTTGCACGGCACCTTGTACTGCTTGTCCAGCTCACGCGCTGCATCACCAGAGCACCACTCGCCCAAGGCAACAGTGCCGATAGAATCACCGGTGGACTTCAGCTCGGCAATAGTTACGCCGCCGTCCGGGAACATCTTATATTCCCCAGTCAAAGGTGTATTGAGCACGCCCGACGTATCCGGGAACATGATGGTCTGCACGCCCATCAGCTTGGCCAACCGCTTCAGTTCCTCCATGTCCGCAGGCTCGACCCAGCCGGGGATGAGATTCACCTTGCCGTTCTTCTTGCCCGTTGGTTCGGCCAGCTCGGTCATCGCCTTGACCATGTTGGCGAAACCAGTGACGTGCGAGCCGACATAACTGGGCGTGGACGCGCTGATCACGTATTTACCTTCGGGTATCTTACCCTCGGCAATGGCCTTCTTGCGTATCTGCGGTAGGTCGTCGCCAATGGTCTCGGAGAGGCAGGTGGTATGGACAGCAATGATCTCCGGGTTATAGACTGAGAAGATGTTGCTAAAAGCCTGCATCAGGTTAGCCTGACCACCAAAGACGGACGCACCTTCAGTGAACGAGCTGGTCGCTGCGCTCACTGGCTCCTTGTAGTGCCTTGTTAGGGCGGAGCGGTGGTACGCACAGCATCCCTGCGAGCCGTGACTGTGCGGCAGGCAGCCATGGATACCCAGAGCAGCGTACATCGCGCCTATGGGCTGGCAGGTCTTTGCCGGGTTGATGGTTAAGGCACTGCGCTCAGTGATCTCTTTCGGTGTATGTCGTAAGAGCATGGTGTCTCTCCTATAGTTCTCATGGAGGGGCGAACCTTGTGATCGCCCCGGTGCTCAAGGGCGAAGATGCGCCTCGCCCTATGCCTACGTATCTTATTCACACTATGGTTTGGGGCCAATCTTCAATAGTGGTTGAAGGGTGGCTACAATAGTGGTTGAAGGATGGCTACAATAGTGGTTGAAGGATGGCTACAATACTGGTTGAAGCCAACCCTCAATAGAGGGTGAGATAAAGTCACACCCTACTATCTGTTTCCACCTCACTGGAGGGGCGAATTTCTGTGTTTGCCCTATTCTGTTCAGGGCAGGCACAGGGGCCTGCCCCTACGGTTCACTCCCAGACATACGTGCCAGAAAGCTGTGGGTTCTCCTGCCACGGTGCTTTCATGTACGACCAGACCTTGCTGTTGACCAGCCGGTCGATCTCTTTGTAGAAGTTGACCGCTCCTTGGAATCCCGCGTATGGCCCACCAGAGTCGTAGCTGTGCAACTGTTTCATTGGCACGCCGAGCTTCTGGATGGAGAACTTCTCCTTGATGCCTGCGCAGAAGATGTCCGGCTTCAGCAGTTTGACCAGTGTTTCCGCCTCGTGCTGGTTGAGGTCGTCAATGATGAGCGTGCCTGCCTCCATGTCTGGTGCAAGTCCCTCATAGTCCTTGAACTTGACCGTGCCCGCTGCTTCGAGAGCCTGCATCGCGGCCTCGCTTTTGCGCGGCTTAAAGCGCGTGGCATCAGCCTCGACCTCAATCTCCTCAATGTTACGGCTGTCCGCATCTACCTCGATGGTCGGGATGACGCGGCGGCCCTCGTAGTCGTCACGGTGGCCGAACTCGTAGCCCGCAGAGATGGTCTTCATGCCCATCTCCTTGAACAGCTCATTGTAATGGTGCGCCCGCGAGCCGCCCACGAACATCATGGCGGTCTTGCCTTCAGTGCGCGGCAGTATCTCCGCAACCGCAGCCTCGACTTCCGGCATCTCCTCGGCAATCACCTGCTCAACACGGTCAATCAGCTCTTTGTCCTCGAAATAGGCCGCGATCTTGCGCAGGGACTTGGCTGTTGCCTTTGCTCCGATGAAGTTCACCTTGATCCACGGGATGCCGAACTTGGTCTCCATCATGTCGGCCACGTAGTTGATCGAGCGGTGGCACATGACGGCGTTCAGATCCGCCTGATGCGCAGTGGCGAACTGCTTATACGTGCTGTTGCCGGAGAAGGTGGCGATATTGGTGATGCCGCACTTCTTAAAGATACGGTCGATCTCAAAGCCGTCGCCGCCGATGTTGTACTCACCCAGCAGGCTGATCTTATACTTGCCCTCTACTGGCCGGTCGTCCGCACCCACGATGTGGCGGAAGACTTGGTTGTTAGCGATGTGATGCCCTGCGGACTGGCTCACGCCCTTGTAGCCCTCACAGCTAAAGGCGTACACGTTGCAGTCGCCGAACTTCTCCTTCATCTTGCGGGAGACCGTGTGGATGTCATCGCCGATCAGACCCACCGGGCAGGTGGCGAAGACGGCTATGGACTTCGGATGAAAGAGGTCGTAGGCTTCCTGAATCGCCGCAGCCAGCTTCTTCTCACCACCGAAAATGATGTCCTGATCCTGCATGTCGGTGGAGAAGGCGTAGGTCATGAAGTTCTCGCCGTCCGGTCCTTCCGGGCCAGGGTCGGTCTGGTTGCGCCGGGTCAGCCAAGCGTAGAAGCTGCATCCTATCGGCCCATGCACCAGATTGACGATGTCTCTGGTCGGCCCCATGATCACGCCCTTGCAGCCTGCATACGTGCAGCCACGCATCGTAATAATGCCGGGTATGGTGCGCACGTTGGCGGTGATCTCCGGGGTGCCGTTCTCCAGCGCCTCGTTGATCATGATCTGCTTGCTGCGCTTGCGGGCAACCTTAGGCGGGTATTTGGCCAACAGCTCGGCCTTGACCTCCGCAGGCTCCAGCCGCGCTTTCCTGCTCTTTGCTGCTGTCATTATGTTCTCCTGAACGGTTGAACCTCAGCCAATGGCGATCTCGCCTTTCTCACCCGTGCGGACGCGGATTGCGTCAGCGACCGGCAAGATAAATATCTTGCCGTCGCCGGGCTTGCCCGTTTTGTTGACCGCGATGATCGCGCTGACAACGTCGCTCACTTTCTCGTCCTCAACCACCGCCGTCACCATGCGCTTGGGGTAGAGCTTGCCCTTCTCGCCCAGCACCGAGGCCGCTTCCTCATAGCCCTTGTCCACGCCTTCGAGGATCTTCGGATTGATGAAGCCCTTGCCCCGCCCTTGGCATTCGTGGGCAAAGAAGGCGGCAATGCCGGCATCAGTGAGCGCCTTCTTGGTCTGGTTCATCATGTTGATGCGGACGACCGCAATCACTTCCTTCATGATCAGGCCTCCTTCTGGCCGGAGCTGACCGTATAGACCTCTTCCACTGGGCTGACGAATATTTTGCCGTCACCGAACGCGCCCTTGCCTGCGGTGCGGGCCGTGTCCATCACCGTCTGGATGACAAAGTCCTTGTCCTCGTTCTTGATCACCATCATCAGCATGGTTTTGGGGATCTCATCATAGGTCACATCGCCGATCTTGATGCCCCGTTGCTTGCCGCGTCCGGCCACGGAATACTTGGTCACTGCCGGGAAGCCCGCATCCATAAGGGCGGCCAGCACTTCGTCTGATTTCTCTGGTCGTACTATTGCTCTGATCATCAGCATGATTCATGTCTCCTTGTATGTTCGGTATCTTGCAGGGGCGGTTCGCGAACCGCCCCTACCGCGTATCCTGCATCGTCTGTCCGGCTTCATTTCGATGCTAGCATGGAGGCATCCTCGATGCTAGCATTGGGCCACCTTCCATGCTAGCATGGAACCTCTCTCGATGCTGGCATGGAACTTCCCTCATTGCTAGCATCGAGATTTGCTCCATGCTAGCATCCACGCCCATTTCAATTCAGCAGGCCGTAATCCATCAGCAGCTTTTCCAGCTCCTCAATCTCCAAGGGCTTAGGAATGACGAACATCTTGTTCTCGTCAATGGACTTCGCCAGTCCACGGTACATGTCCGCCTGCTTGGCATCGGGCTTCCACTCGATGACCGTCTTGCGGTTGATCTCAGCGCGCTGCACGTCGTTGTCACGCGGCACGAACCATATCATCTGCGTTCCCAGCTTCTCGGCAAACTTCTGGATCATCTCCTTCTCATTGTCAACAGCGCGAGAGTTGCAGATCAGTCCGCCCAGACGCACTGCGCCGTTCTGGGCAAACTTCATAATGCCTTTAGAGATGTTGTTGGCCGCGTACATGGCCATCATCTCGCCGGAGACTACAATGTAGATCTCCTCAGCTTTGCCGTCGCGGATAGGCATTGCAAAGCCACCGCACACCACGTCGCCCAGTACATCGTAGAAGGCGTAATCAAGGCCCTCTTTCTCCTCGTAGGCGCCCAGCGATTCCAGCATGTTGATCGAGGTGATGATGCCGCGTCCGGCGCAGCCAACGCCCGGCTCCGGCCCGCCTGACTCCACGCACCAGGTGCCGCCGTAGCCCTTCTTGCGGATGTCCTCCAGATCAACGTCCTCGCCTTCCTCGCGCAGGGTGTCGAGCACCGACTTCTGCGCCAAGCCGCCGAGCAGCAGCCGGGTTGAGTCGGCCTTGGGATCGCAGCCCACGACCATCACTTTCCTGCCCATCTCCACCAGACCTGCCACCGTGTTCTGCGTGGTCGTTGACTTACCAATGCCGCCCTTGCCGTAGATCGCCACCTTTCTCATCGCGTTCTCCCTTCTGTATTCATCTATAGGATGTTTCGGACATGCTAATGCTCCGTGTCAGTGCTGCGCTGCTTCGACATGGATATAGCAAGGACCGTGCCAGAATGATTGTTAGAGAACATCTACTGAGGAATTAAACTCATAGATGTAACTTGTCCAGTTTAACCCCAGAGACTCCTGCGGGGAATACGGGACCAGTATTGTGGGAGATGTGACAATAATGCAGCCGCCTAGCATTTTTGTTGGACGGAGGGAAGGTGGCCGCTATTAAGAACAAATCTTATTTGCAACTGACTCTTGACTTCGCGGCCTCGATCAGCGACAATAAGATACGATGTAGAGAAAAAGATGGCACAGAGATGACAGAGACGTAGCCAAATCTGTGGTAGTTGCTGTCCAGTACTATACTCCCTGCTCCCCCGACACTACGGAGATTGTCTCCATAGTGCCTCCTCCTCAAGGCCACTGGATTTCCGGTGGCCTTGTTTGTCTAGGCTCTTGATCTTTGCCGGAACTCCGTTTAGAATGCCTGCCTAGAACCAAGCCTGCTTAACCATTTAGTCAAGGACTGGGACATGGATGAGAAGAAGAAGCTGAACTGCTGGGAATATAAGAAGTGTGGCCGTGAACCCGGCGGAGCCAAGGTCGCTGAGTTGGGCGTATGTCCAGTGGCCACTGAGCAGAGAGCCGATGGTATTCACAGTGGTACGAACGGCGGTCGTTGCTGTTGGGTCGTGGCTGGCTCTCTCTGCAAGGGGCAGAGGCAAGGCAACTATGTAGAGAAGTTTGGTGACTGCCACAAGTGCGACTTCTACGAATCAGTCAGACGGGAAGAAATGCCGCAGTTCAAGTTAGGCATCACTATTCTCAACGAGATCAAGCAGCGGAAAGGTTGATGTTTGACAAGTACGTTGCTCCATGTCTACCTGCTGATCCTGTAGGGATACTCTGCTGATGTTGCCACGCTAATCATGAGCAAGTTCCTGTGCAAGCTGCTGCTGGTGATCTTGCTTGCTGTCGCTTTTCCGCAGGCTACGGTTGCTGGAGAGCCAGTCAGTGCGGCACTCTTCTGGTCTGTTGATCATGCCCGGCCTGGTGAAACTGTGCCACTGGCCGTGGTTGTTCAGATTGCCAAGGGCTTCCATCTCAACGCTGATGCCTCGCAGCTGAGGCCTTCTAACAAGTTTCGCCCTTATCCTACTCAGCTCACCGCAAGCAAGGTCGATGAGGGCTTGCAAGCTGGAACCCCGCTTTATCCCCCAGCAGAGCTGTTCAAGGCGCAATACGCTGAGGACGGCCTGATGTCCTTCGCTGGTCAGGTCATTATCTACCTGCCAGTCACGTTTGCCCAGCACCTGACTCCTGGTACCCAGCCCGGCCTGCGCTTGGAACTAGAATACCAAGCCTGCACAGACAGCCAGTGTTTGATCCCGCAGAAGATTCAGCTTCAAGGAGTATTACCCATCGCCGATACTCAGGCGCAGGTAGCAGCAGTCAATCAGGAACTCTTCGGCGGATATTACCATCCGCAGCAGGCATCTCTGCCGAGCGGTAGAGTGGATTTCGGCTTCTTAGGCTGGAACTTCTCTGTGAACGGCGCATCTTGGGCTGGGCTTCTGTTGCTCCTTGGTACTGCCGCCTTTGGTGGGATGCTGCTCAACTTCACACCCTGCGTTTTGCCCCTGATTCCGATCAAGATTATCAGCCTCTCTTATGCGGCTAAGAATCGGCGGCAGTGCCTGTTGCTGGGCGTAGCCATGTCGCTAGGCGTGCTGGCCTTCTGGCTGGCCCTGGGTGGTATGATTGCCTTGATCAGCGGCTTTAGTGCGACTAATCAGCTCTTTCAATACCCAGCCTTCACGGTCAGCGTAGGGCTGGTCATTGGCATCATGGCTCTGGGCATGTTCGATTTCTTCTCCCTGCGTCTGCCAGAGTGGCTGTATCTGCTCCACCCAGAGCAGGACACTTTGCATGGCTCCTTTGGCTTGGGCATTCTGGCTGCGGTGCTCTCTACACCCTGCACAGCCCCGTTCATGGGAGCCGCAGCTGCCTGGGCTGCTACTCAGCCACCTGCGGCTACACTGACTGTCTTTGCCGCCATCGGTAGTGGCATGGCCTTGCCGTACCTCGCACTCTCTGCTGCGCCACATTTAGTCAGGAAAATGCCGAGAACCGGTCCGGCTAGCGTGCTCATCAAGCAGGTAATGGGCCTGTTAATGCTGGCTGCCGCCGTCTATTTCATTGGCATCGGGATGGCGATGCTGTTCTCCGATCCCGCACATCCACTAAGCAGGCTCTACTGGTGGCCGGTAATGAGCTTTTCCTTGACTGCTGGCGGCTGGCTGGCGTACCGTACCTATCAAATCACACCAGGGCGGCCCCTCAAGGTCTTCTTCATGGGGATTGGCATCCTGATGATGGTGATTTCCACCTATGGCGCAGTCCATCTGACCGCCAGAGGACCGATCAACTGGGTGCATTACAGCCCAGAGCAATTCGAGCAGGCAGTTGCTGAGGGGAAAGCCGTGGTCATGGTGTTTACTGCTGAATGGTGCCTGAATTGCAAAGCCCTGGAGCAAGGTGTTCTGGATAGCCCGAAGATAGTCAGTTTGTTGCGCCGTGACGAGATCGTACCGATGAAGGTTGATATCACTGGTAGTAATCCGCCAGGGCGAGCAATGCTGCGCCAGACAGGCAGTCTGAGCATTCCGCTGCTGGTTATCTTCTCGCGGCACGGCGAGCAAGTCTATAAAAGCGACTTCTACACGGCAGAGCAGATTTATGAGGCTGTCATCAGTGCTCTCAAAAGGATCTGACCACTGAAAGTCTGTCGTACAAAGTTGTTGACTTCCGGACAGCAGTTCTGTAATCATTTCCTTGGTCGCTGGGGTAAGGCAGTACAACCACAAAAAAGGAGCAGAGCCATGAGCATCAAAATCGGCATCAACGGTCTAGGACGGATCGGCAGAAATATCTTCCGGGCGATCAGCCAGGACAAGGATTTTGCAGAGATTGAGGTGGCAGGGATCAATGATCTCACCGATGTTAAAACCATCGCCCATCTGCTCAAATACGATTCAGTGATGGGCGTGTTTGATGCGGATATCAAGGTGGGCGAACGCGGCATTCTCTTCAATGGCAGAGAAATACCCGTCACAAATCACCGCAATCCAAGCGACATTCCTTGGGGCGAGATCGGGGTTGAATACGTGCTCGAATGCACAGGCCTCTTTTGCAGCGGCGAGGCAGCCAAAGCCCATATTGACGCAGGCGCGGCTAAGGTGATCATCTCTGCCCCAGCCAAGGGCGCAGATGTTAAAACCATCGTTATGGGCGTGAACGAGGATGAGTATGACCCCACCATTCATCATGTGGTCTCCAATGCCTCCTGCACGACCAACTGCTTGGCTCCAATGGCGCGGGTAATCTTAGACAACTTTGGTATCAAGCGCGGCTTGATGACCACAATTCATGCCTATACTGGTGATCAGCGGCTGCTCGATTTCCCCCATTCTGACCTGCGCCGGGCGCGGGCTGCGGGATTGTCCATGATTCCCACTAAGACCGGGGCAGCTTCAGCAGTGGCTCTGGTCATCCCAGAGCTGAAAAACAAATTTGACGGCCTGGCCGTGCGAGTGCCTACCCCCAATGTTTCGCTGGTTGATGCGGTAATGGAGGTGGAGAAAGAAACCTCAGTGGCCGAGGTTAACAATGCCTTGCGCGATGCGGCCAACCGTTACCTGCGCTACTGCGAAGAGCCGCTGGTCTCAATAGATTTTCAGGGCGATCCGCATTCTTCGATAATTGACGGCCTCTGCACCCGCGTCATGGGCAGCTCGGTTAAGGTGATGAGCTGGTACGACAATGAATGGGGCTATTCCAACCGGATGCTGGATTTAGTCCTGCACATGGATGCTAACAAGGCGTTATAACGGTTTCAGGAGAAGGCTATGAAGAAGATACTGCCCGCTACTGTGGCGGTTTTGATGCTGCTGGCCGGAACAATGGCCTATGCCGCCGAAGAGCAATGGAGTTATGCGGGCGAGAAAGGCCCAGAGCATTGGGCCCGGTTAGATCCAGCCTTTACCCTCTGCGGCCAAGGAGCCAATCAGTCGCCGGTCAACTTGACCGGCTTCATTGAGGCAGAGCTGGAGCCGATTAAATTTGACTACACCGGCCTTGTCACTAAAATTCAGCATAACGGCCACACGGTGCAGGCTGCTTATTCTGCTGGTTCCTTTATGACGGTCAACGGCAGGCAATTTGAGCTGCGGCAGATTCATTTTCATACCCCAAGCGAGCATCAGCTCGACGGCAAGCAATTCCCGCTGGAAGCCCACCTTGTTCATGCTGATGCCAAGGGCCAACTGGCCGTGATTGCGGTACTGTCTTCGCTGGGCGCAGAGAATCCCAACCTCAAAAAACTCTGGCAGCAGATACCACAAGAAGTCGGCCAGGAAGAGGGCATGGCTACCCAGGTGCGGGCAGATCATTTGCTGCCGGAGAACCGAGAATATTACCGCTTGAACGGCTCGCTCACCACACCGCCCTGCACCGAAGGGGTGCTGTGGCTGGTCATGAAAAATCCGGTTGCAGTGTCGGAAGAGCAGGTCAAGCAGTTCAGCGAGGTCATAGGGCATCCGAACAACCGCCCGGCGCAGCCGCTCAATGCCCGCGTTGTGCTGCAATAAGCCCAGTGTCCTTGCGTTGTTGGGCAGGAGCTTGGCCCAGTTTTTGGATAAGCACGAGAAGAGTGTTCCTCGTTTGCCAAGGAGTTTGGCTCGGCCAGAAAGGAGTTTTAGTCGGCAGCAGAGGAGTTCGGCTTGACCAAACTGCTTTCCTGGTCAGCCGCAAAGGAGTTTGGCCGATTAAAACTCCTTTCCAAGTCGGCAAGACTCCTCTGCGGCTTGGCCAAACTCCTCTGCTGCCGAGTAGCACTCCTTTGCAAGTCGGCAGAACTCCTTTTTTGCCGAGCCAAACTCCTTGGCAAGCGAGCAAGAAAGGAATATAAAGAGGTGTGATGCGGTTAATCAGCATAGCGTGATAAGTTGAACTTCCTTTGGATTTTTCAACTTGCCCAGTGAACTGATTGGTACTAACTGCGTAAGCCCTCTCTGTTGCGCTTTTTTGAGATGAGGTTACTTCGTGTTAACAGGCCCTAACAAAGGGTAGGTTGTTCAAATATTGCAATCCTCTCCGCTTCAGAGTATTATAAATTGTATTTTGCAGCTACCAGGTAGGGCTGTCGTAGGAATGTCTCCTGTGTACTCGACAGCCTAAAGTCAAGAAACTGATTTTTTCTTCTTGACTTCAAGTTTGCTGCATTGTACTAAGTAGTAGTATATCTCTGCGTAATTTTTGTGATTATGCGGAAGAAGGGGGAGTTGGAATGCCTACGCAAGCCATTAATTTTCTGGAGGAGAAAAATTATGGAAATCAGGCTAAATGGAGAGCCGCGTTTCATCAACGCGGCGCACTTGACCGTCGCCAATCTGCTGGAGCTGGAGCAGGTGATGTCGCCGGAAATGGTCGCGGTACAGATCGACGGTGAAATCGTCCATCGCGGCGACTATCATCACACTGTGGTCGGCGACCGAAACGAAGTTGATCTGCTGTACTTCATGGCAGGCGGCTGAACAGAACAGTTCGCCGGAATCGAAACAAAAGGAACACTATGCCCAGCAGCGCAATCGGAACAGTGGCTGATTCAATGAATCTGACTGACGAGCAGATGGATCGCTACAGCCGCCACTTGATTCTCAAAGAGGTGGGAGTAGAAGGACAAATCAAGCTGCTACAAGCAAGAGTTCTGGTGGTGGGAACAGGCGGCCTTGGCTCGCCTGTTTCCCTCTATCTTGCTGCTGCTGGGGTAGGTACTCTTGGCATAGTGGATGCCGATGTGGTTGACATCTCCAATCTTCAGCGGCAAATCGCGCACACTACGGCTGATCTTAGCCGTCCCAAGGTGGAATCAGCCGCAGCCAAGCTGAAAGCCATCAACCCAGACATTAAGATTGAACCGTGGCTCCTCTATTTGGATGCCTCGAATATTGCCGAAATCATCCGGCAGTATGATTTTGTCATTGATGGCACCGACAACTTTGCCACCAAGTTTCTGATCAATGATGCCTGCGTGATGGCAGGTATTCCTTTCTCCCACGGTGGCATTCTCCGCTTCGACGGTCAGACCATGACTGTCCTGCCCGGTAAATCCGCCTGCTACCGCTGCTGCTTCCGAGAAGCACCGCCTCCTAAAGCTGTGCCAAGCTGTTCGCAGGCCGGAATATTAGGCGCAGTAGCCGGAATGTTAGGCACTATTCAGGCTGCCGAAGCCCTGAAATTCATCACTGGTGCAGGTACGCTCCTCACCGATGCCTTGCTGACCTTTGATGCCAAAACCATGAACTTCCGCCGGGTCAAGTTACGCCGACGGCCTGACTGTCCGGTCTGCGGCGAACATCCTGTGATTGTTGAGCTGACTGATATAGAGCGGCAAGCCTGCGATATGTAAAAGCTAGACCTCTGGCAAAGGTAAGGTCAGGACAAACCTGCTCCCGCCCGAGGCCTGTGCTTCTGCCTTGATCTCGCCGTTGTGGGTTCGCATTACTGCCTTGGCAATGCTGAGGCCAAGGCCGGTTCCTTCCGCACCACCTCTGGCCGCAGCAGAGCGATAGAAGCGATCAAATATTCGCTCGCGGTCTTCTTCGCTGATGCCAATGCCTGTATCGCTGATAACTATCTCTGCCTGTTTGCCACGACTATTCAGCTCCACAGAAACAAACCCTCCAGGATGGTTATACTTCACAGCGTTTTCGACAAGATTAAGAATCGCCTCAGTTAAGGTGTCTTTATCACCCTGGATGGTGATTTCGTCATTCAGGCTAGTGCTGATAACCACATTTTTCTTCTTCGCCAAGGTTTCGGTCAATCGCACTGCATCGGCAATACAGCTATTCAGGGAAAGAGGTTGAAATGCCGACGCATCAAGCATTCCTGAATCCAGCCTGGCTAAAGTAAGCAGTCCATTAATCTGATCCAGCATTCCATTCGCCACTTCTCGCACACTCGTTAAACTCTCTGCGTACTCTTCCTCAGTCCGGGTTTTTTGAAGGGCGATATCGCATTCTGCTTTGATAACGGCCAACGGCGTTTTCAACTCATGGGCTGCATCGCCAAGCAGATTCTTCTCTGCCTCAAAGGCCTGTTGCAGCCGTTCAAGAAGAGAATTGAATTTGCCAGCCAGCCTGCGCAGCTCCTGCGCTAACCCCTTTTCGGCAATCCGCGCTTCCAGGTTTTTGTGGCTGATTCTCTCCAAGGCATCAGAGAATTTCTGCAAAGGCCGCAGTGAGACCTCCGCAATGATTAAGCTGGTCAGCCCGATCAAAACAATGATGACTGGCATGACAATGAGAAAATAGTTAGCGAGCCGGTCGATCATTTGCAGGCTTGCTGTCATATCTTCAGCAACGACCAGCGTGATCAACTTGCCCATGAACATGTACTCATGGCGAATAACCCGCAGCGGCTCGCCATCTGGACCATCTGAGATGTATATCCACTCATTGATTTTGGGATTATGCTCAAGCGGCGTGCCGGGCGTGAGATCAAAGCTGTTGTCCACCAAGGAATAAGAGGCTGTCTTCAGTTTACCGTCAATAAACACCTTGTAGTAATGGCCAGAGTCAGGCAGGACATAATCGCCCTTCATAAACTCCTCTGTCTCGCACTCAATCGTCACGCTATCATGGGTATGCACCAACCCTTTGACGAGTTGGAGATTCGCATGAAGCATCTTATCTAACGAGTCATTGACGACATAATGGAGTTTGAGATGCAGGGCGTAGCCAAAACCTAAAAAGAGAACCGTGACGGAAACAAAAATCCAGAGCAGAAGCCTGCCTTTGATGGAGTGCAGCACTTAGTTCCCCTCCTGGAGAATATAACCTTCACCTCTGCGGGTGTGAATCAGGGGGTGCGGATGATCTTTATCGATTTTCTTGCGCAACCGGTTGATATAGACATCAATGATATTGCTGTCGAGATCGAAATTCATGTCATAGACATGCTCGGAAAGCTCGGTGCGGCTGATTACCCGGCCCTTATTGATGGCCAAATATTCGAGGATAGCGTATTCTTTGGCTGAGAGCGGGATATCAATCCCGGCCCGGCCTGCGGTTTTGGCATTCAGATCAATATGCAGGTCAGCAACACAGAGCTGTGAGGCTGGTTGCCCTTTACTTCTTCTGATGATAGCGGTTAAACGGGCTAACAATTCGCTGAAGTCAAAGGGTTTGGCCAGATAGTCATCCGCGCCAATGTTCAACCCTTTCACCCGATTCTCAACCTCACCTCTGGCTGTGAGCATAATGACCGGCACTTCGATATTTTGCTCCCGTAGCTTGCGCAATACCGTGAAGCCGTCCATCTTTGGCATCATGACATCCAAAACAATCGCGTCATAAGGCGAGGTTTCGGCCTGATAAAGCCCCTCTTCGCCGTCGTGACAGATATCGACGACAAAGGCGTGCTCTTCAAGTCCTTTTTTAAGAAGATTGGCCAGCCGCTTCTCATCTTCAACAATCAGAACTTTCATCGGATTCGTTCCTGCTTCTTTAGTTCTTTTCCAGGAAGAACATTTCCTTCCACACTTGATGACCGGTCACTGAATGGGCAATGACTGCACCAACATGGATAACAAGATAAACCGGAATCAAAACCGTACCGATCTCATGGGCTTCTTTCACTGCGTGCATGATGCCTTGCGCCTTTACGCCTCGCTCCATAAAAAAGAACATCAGCGTGCCCGTGACCGCAAGCCAGGAAAAAGCCATGAGACCAAAGAATTCTACCAGCCCAGCCAGGCCTTGTCGCCGTTTATGCTCTGGTAGTTTAAAGCGAGAAAGCACAGCAAGGTCTTTGCCTGTTTGTTTGAGACGATTCAGCGTGAGAGGGAACCAGGTGGTCAGGCGGGAACCTTGTGGGCCAAGGAAACTGTAGAGGAAATAAAAACAAAGGGCAACGAACACGGTCACGCCGATTGTGCCATGCAGGAGAAAACCAGCGTGTTCAATCTGTTTGTAATCGTCAGCTCTGTCGCCAGTGAGCACCGCCATAAGAACCAAGGCGATCATTGCCAGATGCCAGAACCGGACAGGGTTGCCCAGCGGGGCAGTTGCTCCAGGGATGACTGTGTTCTCGGTATTCATCGTGTGTTCCTCCTTGTTTTTTTTCTACACTAGCTGTCGGCGAGTTATATTTGCATCAAGGGCAACGAAGCAGTGCCCGTTTCTCACGGAGTACGCGTTTTTCAAGGATTCATGCGGTGTTCTTTCCCTTTGTGATACGCAATTTGCCGTTTAAATCAGCCTAATTCACACTTAAATCGCCTCGATTCACACTTAAATTACTCTGATTTACACTTGAATTGCCTAGATTCACACTTAAATCGTTCCGATTCACACTTGAATTACTCTGATTCACACTTACATCAGAACGATTCACGCGTGAATTGCCTTGATTCAAGAGTGAATCGTACCGATTTAAATTTAAATCACCCTGATTCACGCTTGAACCAGAGTGATTTAAGTGTGAATCGTATCGATTTAAGTGTGAATCAGAGTAATTCAAGTGTAAATCGAGGCGATGCAAGTGTGAATCAGGACGATTCACCTGTGCTTTGTAGCCAACAAAGCCAGGTTGCAGCCAGACGAAACCGATCTCGCAGCGCATGATGGAACAACTATGGGATTGCTTGGCCGCCTTCAACTACATCCTGCACGCAAGGGGTGCAAAGCAGCCTCTTATTTTTTGCCGCTCCCGGTAACTTCAATCTTCGTTGCCACAAAATCTGTGCGTTGCAGCACACCTCGCACATCAATAGTTGCGCCTACAGCCACTTTAGCCTTCTCTTCGGTGATGTTGGTCATGGAAGTGACAAGAATCAGCCGATCATCAATAACCCAAACTCCTGCCATGCCACTAGCAGGCAGCTTACGGATTACACCAGAGAATTTATATTCTGGTTCCTGCTCGTAACCTTGACCGGGCTGAAAAAAATGCGGGCGCGCCTGCTCATTTTGCCCGCTTTCTTCTGCCTGAACTATCCATGCACTGACAGCAAGGACGGCGGCCAAAACAAAAAAGGCGGTGCGGATGTTGCTGTTCTTTCTGTTCATAGCTTCTACTCTACTTGTTCTGGGGCTGACTTGCCGGAGCTGGATATTCTTTGCTCCGGCAGTGTGATAGGAGATTAGCGCATACCAGCACCTTTGACTTCAAGCTCATAGGCGGTGAAAGGATTGCCGCCACCTTTCACTTCCACTTGCACACCAACTGCCAGCCAGCCACGCGTTTGTTTGATATAGGTTTGTTGAGTTACATGCACCTCGCGACCACCAATTCGCCACGTGCCGAGAAAGCCAGCTTGCGGCATGGCTTCTACCGGCCCATAAAATTTTGTTAAACCCATTGCTGGAGGAGGCGCGTTCAGCGGGGCACTTCCCATTGCTCTGCCGCTGCTTTTCACTTCAATCTCATAAGCAGCAAAGGGATTGCCGCCGCCTTTCACTTCAACCTGCGCACCAAGGCCAATCCTGCCATACTCTTCTTTGAGATAGGTGTTTTGAGTAAACAACACGTTTCGGCCACCAATCCGCCACGTGCCGAGCAAGCCGCCTTGCGGCATAGCTTCTACCGGGCCGTAGAATTTGTTTTCCTCATAGTAGCCTCGGCCTTCGTAACGCTCACCATGCTCATAGCGTTCGCCGTGTTCATAATATTCATCTCTGCTGGCTTGCGCATTGGCGACAAAGAAAGAACAGGTCAAAACAACAGCTAGGGAAAGAAGTGCACTTCTCATGATGATTTCCTCCTTTCTAGGATCATCGGGTTAATATACTGCTCATCTTGTCCGGCGTATAATACCAGAGACAAGATGAACAGGAAATGAATAAAACAGGTTTATATCAGAAAGACATCAGGGCAGCTCGTGCTCTTTAGGAATGAAAATCAATGTCGCCTACCCTTCACTTCAATCTCATCCGCAGTAAAACTACTGCCAGTAGGATGACCTTCCACCTTGACATAGGCACCAACAGCAGCCTTGCCGCGTTTTTCCTTGACCTCAGTGCCTGGATTCACAACAACCTGCCTGCCATTCACCAGCCAGGTGCCATTATTAACATTTTGCGGCAGCGCATCAACAGTGCCGTAGAATTTTGCGCTGCTGTTCTCTCCGTATTCTCCGTCTTCATAGTCGTGTTCGCTGGCTAATGCTGGCCAGGATGACGATACCGCAAGTATCGTCAAGAAAAAAAGTACGTGTCTCATGATAGGTTCCTCCTCCTTTTTCATGATCCTGTGGTGTGGACAACCTGCTTTCCTCAACAAGCAGATTGCGGAAAGATGCTGTGTTCTTCGTCTCTCTTCTCTTTTGTACAAAAAAAGGCCAGCCAAGAGCAAGATTTTCTTGGCTGGCCTTTTTTGGTCCCGCTCCACAGCGGCTGTGGAGACGGGACAGGTTTACATCCGATCAATCATGATCCCCGTATCCTCGACGATAGCTGTCATCATCGTAGTATCCATATCGACCAGTATGCTCATAACGTTCATGCGTGTTGTAGGTCGGCCTGGTGTTGCGATAAACGATGTTGGGATTTGTCGGCATGACGATGTTCGGCACTGTCGGCACGACATTGTTGTACGAAGGTACTATGACGCGCCGGTGTTCGTACATGTCGTCGTTATCTACATAACCGTTGCCATACGCATACCCGTGATCATATTCATATCGCTCATGCTCACTCGCTGCTGCTGCGCCAACCATCATCAACCCGAAAACAAAGCCACCGATCAGTCCTGTTGCAATCCGTTTCATGGTCACAATCTCCTTTTTTCCTCTTAACGGTTCCGGTCGAAGCCCCGCTGCTTCTTCCTTATGTCTTTACTTTACCCGATTCAAGATGAACAGAAGATGAATGCCTTGGTCTTTTTTCGGTGGTGATTCTTTTTCGCCAATCAGGAGGCTCAACACGCAACATCTACACCATAAGCGTTGAATCCACCCCGCCAAGAATGTCTTTGTGCTGCGCCAATACTGGTGCAACCACTTCATCAAGGAACTCTTCGGTCTGTTTTGCGGCCCGGCCTGTGAATTCCTGATAATTACCCAGCAGCTTTTCCAGCTCCTTCAAGGAGAAGGGGATACGTTGATCCTGCGCTAATCGGAAAAGCAGGTCATTGTCTAACCCTTCTTCCTTGACGGCAAGTCCAGCAGCCACTGAATGCTCACGAATAACCTCGTGCATCTCTTGCCGACTCTTGCCCTGCTCAACACAAGCCATCAGGATCTTCTCGGTGGCCATGAAAGGCAGTTCAGCTCGTAGATGCCGTTCAATTTGCTTGGGGTACACCACCATGCCACTGGTGATGTTAACGTAGAGCTTGAGAATCGCGTCAGTCAGCAGAAAGGCTTGCGCCAAATCCATGCGACGGATGGCGGAATCATCTAACGTCCGTTCAAACCACTGATTAGCAGCCGTGGCCGCAAAGTCAGCAGGTAAGCCCATCAGCTTCCGAGCTAGACCAGTCATCCGCTCCGAGCGCATTGGATTGCGCTTATAGGCCATTGCCGAGCTGCCGACCTGCTTTTGCTCGAACGGCTCCTCCTGTACTTTCAGGTTGGAGAGCAAGCGCAGATCAACCGCGAACTTATGCGCTGAGGCCCCAATGCCTGCAAGCGTCTCAGCGGTCTTCATATCTAATTTGCGGGGATACGTCTGGCCTGTGACCGGGAACACCTGATCAAAGCCGAGCTTTGCCGCCACTCTGCGGTCCAGTTCACGCACCATGGCATGATCGCCATGAAAGAGTTCTATAAAGGTAGCCTGCGTGCCAACCGTACCTTTTGCGCCGCGTGCCTTGATCTGCTGTTCCAAGGCTTCTATATAATCCAAATCCAGCAGTAGATCTTGAATGTATAGGGTATTACGCTTACCGACAGTGGTTGGTTGCGCTGGCTGATAATGGGTAAAGCCAAGCGTGGCCATATCCTTGTAGCTGCGGCAGAAGGTCGACAGATTGGCAATGACATTCACCAAGGCTTTCTTGATCAGTTGCAGTGCCCGCTTCTGGATGATCAGATCAGTATTGCAGACAACGAATTGCGAGGTCGCACCAAGATGAATGATGGCCTCAGCCTTGGGACACTGCTGGCCATAAACATGCACATGGGCCATCACATCATGACGGATTTCCTTTTCCTTGGCAGCGGCAGCGGCGAAATCAACATCTTCGATCCGGCTGCGCAACTCATCTACCATTTCTTGGCTGACCAGTTCCAGACCTAGCTCGTGTTGCGCTTCAGCTAAGGCCACCCAGCATTTGCGCCAGGTGGTGAACTTAAAGCGTTCGGAGAAAAGCTCCTGCATTTCTCGACTGGTGTAGCGACTCACTAACGGTTCCTGATAAATATCGTGATTCATAGCAGTGCAATAGGGTTTGCGGCTAAGGGTTGATGTACAGCGAGGAATTCGGCGGTTATATGAAACCTTCTTGCAGAAGTCAATAAGAAGCGTTGGGTTCCCTGATTGCAGCGGAGAGCAAGCCTTTTTCTCCAGTTGCGATATTTTCAACATAACTCTGAGAAAACATTCCTTTCTTGCTCGCTGGCAAAGGAGTTTGGCTGGGCAAAAGAGGAGTTCTGCCGACTTGCAAAGAAGTTGTACTTACCTGCAAAGGAGTTTGGCCGACTCCAACTCCTTTGCAAGTCGGCAAGATTTCTTTGCGACTTGGCCAAACTCCTTTATGGCTCAACAGGCAAGCAGTTTGGCCAAGCCGAACTCCTTTCTGGCCAAGCCAAACTCCTTGGTCAACGAGCAGGACTCTTCCCTGGAGGAGTTCCGCTTCAATGGCTGGCTGTTAATTTGCAGACAAACGGGTACATCTTGCAGGCCACGCAGAAGCGAAAGCCTGCTTCCAAGGCAGCGCAAGCGGCAAAGAGCAGGCCAATGATCAAGGCTGCGGTGTCTAACTGAAAGAGCCAGCAGATAATCAGGAGACACGAGAAGAGGAAGCCTATTCTAGCTGCGAAAATCTTGGCGGCAGCATCAACCATGCTGGGTTTGATCTGGAGAAGCGCAATGATCTTGGTACTGATATTGGCCAAGGGGCTGTATTTAGCCTGCCAAAAGCCACGAATGGAGAAGTCGGCTGCCACGATCAGAATGAGCCAGGGTAGTGGACTGAAGAGAAAGAGTAGCAGTAGAACGACAACCTGCACGGCATTAAGCCGGGCCACGTTTTCATCAATTCTAATAAAAGAGACTGGACACATTGCGCTCATGGAAAGACCTCCGGTCAAGATGTTAAACAATAGCGTAACGCCTATGCAATAAGGAAGAGTACAGGAGCAAGCACCTGCTGCCATTTTTATTCAGCTTGCGCAAGTCCTGCAAGAACAAGGGCTACAGATAACGTGATGCCTGGCTAATAGACTGGATAGAGTGGCGGTGCTGGGACAGCTTGTACATGCACTTGCCGAAGCAGATCAGCAGAGTACTGCTTCCTAATCCTCCGCAAGGCAGCACTAATTTGCTGCGTTGGGGCATGAAGCAGCTCGGTCTCTGTCTGATCTGTGTGGTTGAGCAGGAACAATTGGTGATTCCGCAAGGTAAAGGCATGGCTCCAATCAACCTCAATCACCTCGTGATTTTCCTCTATGGGCAGTGGTAAAGGCAGACCTGCCGCAGCTACTTGCAGGGCATCGCCTTCAGTAGTTTCCAAGACCCAGGCATCACCTTCTGTGGTGCTGAAAAAGATGAATACGCCCTGCTCGCGACACTGCACCTGGGTGTGTCGTGCAGCTTGTTGGATCTTATCAATCTCCCCGTGCAGAGAGATCTGCTTCTGCTTATGGTGGGTTGCTGCGGACTGGAGTCCTGCCTGCTGCAAGGGCAGGCAGCAGTGCTTGTATTTCTTACCTGACCGGCATGGGCAGGATTGATTACGGCTGATTTTGGTCATAGTCGTGGAAGCGAAGAGCAAGAGCAATCAGGCCAAGGTAGAGCCTATCTTTCTCCATAATCCTGCAAACGTTGCTCCCTGTCAAAGGAAAAGCAGCAGGACTGCCGCCCTTACTCCTCTGTACCTGCATTCTCCATAGCCATCTCGATGGCTTCGCTCGCTGCTTGGCGCACCTCCTCGTTACGATCTTTTGTCGCCTTTTTCAGGAATACTACAGCTTCCTCACTCGCTATTTGGCCAAGTGCCTCGACTACTGTGGTGCGCACCTCTGCACTTCTATCACTCAAGGCCTTACCTAAGGCCTGCACCGCCTGTTGATCACTGAGATTACCCAGTACTTCAGCTGCTAGCCTTCTGACGCTTTCCTCATCATCGTTGTGCAGCAGCTTAGCAATCTGGTTAATGCCGCTCCCATCTTCGAGGTCGCCCAGCAGTGCCACAGCTTCTTCCCGCACAGATGAATCCTCGTCATTAGCCATTTCAGTGATGGATTCGAGGGACAACTCGTCACTATCTTCTCCTCCTTCTGCTTGCGTCTCCTCTGGGTCAGGTACCGGAGCTGACTGCGCACCATGCTTGGGAGGTGCTGGCGAGGCTAGTTTGGCACCAGGCCGAAAAACGATTGTCTGGATAGTGCCCTTAGCATTAGGAACCTCGTTTGTATAGAGAAAGACTTTCTCCATCAGCGGTGGCGAGGTTTGGCCTACTACCTGTGGCTTGTAAAGGAAGACACTGTTCAAGTCCTGAGTAATACGCCGGAGCACGTCTTCGATGAAGACGCGATTGAAATCACCCGACACAGGCTGTTCAACTGTGCCGTACACCACGATTTCCACTCCTACCTGCGAGGCAATCTGCTGGAGCAGATCCCGTAACGGGGTATTGCGTGCTTGCAGGGTGAGCAAACCATTTTCAACCTGAACAGATAGGGAAGAACTCTGGACAGGAGCTTTTCGTGCTGCACTCCAAGCAGGAACAGCGGTACTGAGCAGCAAGACAGCGGTAAGGGGGAGATAACTCAATCTCTTCTTCATAAGATCTATCCTCAATAAGTCTGCATGGAAGAGTGCGCAGTAAGGCACAAGCAGCGTTCTTACAGCGTTTTCAATTTCTGCCAGAGTAGTCATCGCAGCTCTCTCAGAATAGGTAACAAGGCTACTGCTCAGGATAAGACTGAGGGACGGTCAGGGCGTTGACTTCAGGTCGCCAGTGAGTTGGGGACATGTTGGTTCTCCGTTGCAGAGGGATAGGGGATAAGAAGGATCCTCAGCCACATTAGAGAACATGGGGATATGTTGTCAAGCATTTTCTACCTGGAACTGTACATATTGCCCCTGCAAAAGAACGAGTATCCCCAAGACAAAATAACGCTCGATCCGAGACCAAAGTACGCTCGATGAATGGTCTCGGGATACTCGATAAGTAGTCTGGGGTATTCTCGATAAATGGTTGGGGGGATACTCGATGATTTTTTGAGAGAGGGGAATACGGCGGGGGAGGAGCAATCAGATAGGGTAGTGGGCAAGCAAAAAGACGCTTGCCTGCCCTGCGGTGCTGCAAGCACTGATTCATTTATGCACATAGTCCTCGCGGTGCTTGTACCTATACCAGTCATAGGGAAGCGTAACTGTATCGAGAATGATCGCGAATGGCAGGTCCACAAGGGGGATAGGCATGGCAGGACATGCAACGTAGTTTTCGTTATAGGTGGTTGCAAAACAGTCTTTTACAAGCCTCTTCATCCAGTAGGCATCCGTGCGCGTTGCTGTGAAGCGCATATCTTCCTCCTTACGTATATCCTCACTGCTATGAATATGTGTTCCCACGCTGATGATCGTGCCGCAGCCTGTCAGGGTGATAGACATTCCAAGCAAGGCAATGTTCCAATATCTTTTCATCTTCAGTCTCCGTGGTGTGAACAAGGGATGGCATTTGGAAGAATATCAGCCAGCATACGCACCGGAACTGCCTTTGTCAACAGGGAAAGGTTCTGTTCAGCAACAGTCAGACAGCAATACTCTTCGCAACCGCAGTGAAGGGATTCAGTAACGTAGTATGAAGGACAGAAAGATCATAAAAAGGAACTGAGCTTATGGTTAACATGTTGAGCGCATTGTACCAACAATGCTTTCTCCTCTTCTTCTATTGGGAGTTCCACAATGTTTTCTACTCCTTTATTGCCAATAATAAAGGGAACGCCAATAGTGCAGTCTATACCGTAGAATGCGTCCTGTACTGACTTGCCCGGCAATAAACGTATCATGCCCCATAGTAATCGCCTGAAGCAGCTTCAAGGTTGCTTTTGCCGTGCCAACTGCTGTCAATCACCGCAACATCCATAAGTTTCCCTTTTCCTTGCCACATTATTTTGCTCCTGTACTGGGCAAAGGCAGAGAAGTTCCTGGCCTTTGCCCAGAAGAGATCACTTCCCGCACCACTCCCTTGCATTCTGGAACATCCGCAGCCACGGCGAGACCTCCAGCCCTTGCATCTCCCTTGGCAGCCAATGGCACTGCCATGGCAGGAAGGCCCGCTCTGGGTGCGGCATCAGGGCCAAGTGGCGGCCATCCG